>JANQQH010000178.1 GCA_028285025.1 Hyphomicrobiaceae bacterium
TGTCCTATTGATGACGTATTTTTGATGATGGTGGGGGATGGGGTGGTTGATATTGGGTTTTAGCTGTGGCAGATCAATATTATTGAGGGTTTGTCTTGAAAATTTGTCGATTATTTAACGTTCATAGGCTGTTATAACCAGATGATTCGTTACCCTTTTTTGCTTGTTTTTACGCTCTGCTTGATTGCTTTTGTGTCTCCTTTTGCTTTCGCTCTTGAAAGAACCATTGGGCCAAGCGGGGAGCCTGTGCCGCGCTTTGTCAGTTTAAAGGCGGATGAGGTGAACGTGCGCCGCGGGCCAGGGCGCAATCATAAGATTATGTGGGTGTTTAAAAAGCTCGGCATGCCCGTTAAAGTCGTGTCTGAATATGAAGACTGGCGTGAGATTGAAGACCATGCTGGGGCACGTGGGTGGATTTATTATGGCTTGCTTTCACGGCGGCGAACTGCTGTGACCGTTGATCCTGATGCGCTGGGCCTGACTTATATTTCACTTTATGAAACCTCTTCAAAAACCAAAGAGCCAAAGGCCAAGCTGGGCAAAGGGGTTATCGTTCATATTTTAAAATGCACGGGCAGTTGGTGTCATATTGCTGTAAACAAAAAGCTAAAGGGCTGGCTGTTGCAACCTCATGTTTGGGGGCTGTTTGAACAAGAGCCTGTTAATGATCAATGATTGTTTTTGTGCCCCATAGTGCCTTAAGTTGTTTTTATTTAAGGTCGCAGGCTGTTTTTTGCACTTAGAATCTCTTGTTTTAAAACAGTGCTGAATTCGCGGCGTTCATCATCTGATAAAAACTGGCCAAAGTATAATGCCTTGCCATGAGACTTTATTTGCATCTTTGTCGCGCCGCTGGAATGTTCAATTAAAGAAACATTGATCCAAAATGGATTAAACGACCAGTTTTGTTTGCGCCCAGAGGGATAGACCCGCTCTAGGGTTAATTCATTCGCGGTTAAATTGATGGTTTCAAATATTTTGGCGTCTTTATAATTTTGACGAAAGGCCCAATAAATCAGGGCAACATCAAGCCCCATAAACCCCATCACCGGCCAAGCCCCCATCATGGTAAAGACAATGCCTGTGGTAAAACAAACCAAGCTGATGAGCCCCATAAATATTAAAAACCCTTGCGGGCTTAAGGAGCGATGCGGGGTTAAAATGGCGGAGAATTGATACTCTTTTTTTGTTTGTTTTTGATCCATAGGCATTGAGTATAAGCATATATTTGTGGTTTGCAAACCAAAGTGGTTGCCATATAGTTTGAGCTTATTTTTATTGTCTCCTGAGATTTTTTAAAATGAACAAACCTGCTGCTAAAGCAACGAAAAAATTAACCAAGACTGAAATTGAAACTTTATTTGAACGGCTTTCTAACGCTCAACCCCACCCACAAACTGAATTAAATTACACCAGCCCTTATACCCTTGTGGTGGCTGTTGCTTTGTCAGCTCAAGCAACCGATGTGGGTGTTAACAAAGCCACGAAAGGTTTGTTTGAAGTTGCCAATACGCCGGAAAAAATGGTGGCGCTGGGGGAGAAAAAGTTAATCGACCACATCAAAACCATTGGCCTTTACCGCAACAAAGCCAAGAATGTGATTGCGCTTTCAAAAATGATTTTGGAAGAGTTTGATGGACAAGTGCCACAAACACGCCAAGAGCTGGAGCGCTTGCCAGGTGTTGGGCGGAAAACGGCAAATGTGGTGCTTAATGTTGCCTTTGGCCAACCAACCATTGCGGTTGATACGCATATATTTAGAGTTTCAAACCGTACTGGCTTGGCACCAGGTAAGGATGTTTTGGCTGTTGAGTTAGCATTGGAAAAGTGTGTGCCTGAAGAATTTTTGCAGCATGCGCATCATTGGCTAATTTTGCATGGGCGTTATATTTGTAAGGCGCGCAAGCCTTTATGTGTACGGTGTGAGGTTGCAGATGTTTGTAATTTTAAAGAAAAATCCGTCGATTAATGCGATTTGCGATTTTTTTTATGCTTAGCGGTTGACTTGCCAAGATAAATGACAAACATGGCGATAAGTTTTTAAACCGCAAGCTTTGGGATATAAGGCCGTATGTCTGAAATTGATGTGTTGGGTATTGGCAATGCGATTGTTGATATTATTGCCAAAACCGATGATGAAACTTTAATCAAGCTGGATTTGCCAAAAGGGCATATGCAACTAATCTCCTCACAAGATGCAGATCGCCTTTATGACGGCATGGGGCCGGCAACAGAAATTTCAGGTGGCTCAGCTGCCAATACATGTGCTGGGATTGGTGCCTTTGGTGGTTCTGCTGGTTTTATTGGTGTGGTGCAAGAAGACCAATTTGGTAAAGTTTTTGCCCATGACCTGAATGCCATCGGCGTGAAGTTTGACACCCCTTTTGCTGGTGGGCAAACGCCCACTGCGCGCTGCCTTGTGTTTGTGACCCCTGATGGTGAGCGGACAATGAACACCTATTTGGGCGCTTGTGTGGAATTGGGCGCTGAAGATATTGATGAGGCGCAAGTAAAGGCTGCGAAAGTGACCTACTTGGAAGGTTATTTGTTTGACCCACCGCGTGCCAAAGAAGCTTTTTACAAAGCGGCTGAAATAGCTAAAGCCAATGGACGGCGTGTTGCGCTGTCTTTATCTGATGCTTTTTGTGTGGACCGGCACAGAGATGATTTTGTCAAATTTATAAAATCAAATGTTGATGTGTTGTTTGCCAACGAAGAAGAAATCAAGGCTCTGTTTGAAGTTGATAGCTTTAGCACTGCAGCAGATCTTATTCGCCATGAGGTGGAACTTGCTGCGCTCACCCAAGGGCCAAAGGGGTCTATGATTATTCATGGTAATATTACAGCGGCTGCCCCTGCGTTTCCGGTTGATCAGGTGGTTGATACAACAGGGGCAGGTGATCTTTATGCGGCAGGCTTTTTATCTGGCTTGACCCAAGGAGCTTCTCTTGAAGTTTGTGGTTCTTTAGGGGCTCTGGCTGCCAGTGAAATTATTTCTCATATCGGGGCCCGACCTGAAGCTGATTTGGTACAGTTGGCTAAGCAGCATGAGCTGATGTAAGCTTAACGTCACCTAGGAAGCTTGCGGCATGCCTTAACTTCCAGATGTTATTTATAATTTTCTCAAACTCACTTCTTCCACCGCATGGGTTTTGTCTTTGCGCAGGATCAAGTCTGCTCGTTGACGGGTGGGCAGAATGTTTTCAGTTAAGTTTTTCAGGTTGATCGATTGCCAAATATCTCGGGCCGTCTTTTCAACTTCATTCTCATTAAGAAGTGCATATTTATGAAAGTAAGCAGCAGGGTCTCGAAAGGCGGTGGCTCTTAGGCGCCAGAACCTAGTGATGTACCACTCCTCAATATCTTGGCTATCTGCATCAATATAGATTGAGAAATCAAAAAAGTCTGACACAAAGGGAATGGCACTGCCGCTTTTGGGCAAGCGGGCCGGTTGTAAGACGTTTAACCCTTCAACAATTAAAATGTCTGGGCGATCTATGGTGACTTTTTGATCGGGCAAGATGTCGTAGGCAAAGTGGGAATATACCGGGGCCTCAACATTGGGCGTGCCCGCTTTCACCTTGGCTAAAAAGTGCAGCAAGTGATTGGTGTCAAAACTTTCAGGGAACCCTTTGCGGTCCATTAGGTTACGATCTTTAAGGACCCTATTGGACAATAAAAACCCATCGGTTGATAGTAAATCAACATGGGGGTGGTCTGGCCAGCGGGCCAACAACGCTTTCAAAACACGTGCTGTGGTGCTTTTGCCGCAGGCAACAGAGCCGGCAATGCCAATGATAAAGGGCATTTTTTGTTGGCTTTGGCCTAAAAACCGGTTGGTCACCATGTGCAGCTCTTGAGCAGCAGACACATAAAGGCTAAGCAAACGAGATAAGGGGAGATAAATTTCCTCCACCTCTTTGGTTGATAGACGTTCTGACAAACCACCTAACCGCTCAACATCTTCGGGGCTCAATGTCATGGGCGTGTCACGGCGTTGCTCGGCCCATTCTTTACGGGACAAAACCAAATAGGGTGACTTATGTAATTCGATGGGGGTTTTCATCTTTGCAGTTTCCCCTCATTTTTTACTTTTTATTATATTGACGCCTTCAAGTTGAACGGCTGGCTTTTTCGTCATGGCCGCTTAGCCCCATGCGTTCAGCCAACACCATTTCAACGTCTTTTAAAGCAATGTCTCGCTCTTCCAGTAAGACCAATAGATGATATAATAAATCAGCCGTTTCTGCTTTTAAAGCGGCTTTGTCTTGAGAAAGGGCGGCGATTATCGTTTCGGTTGCCTCTTCCCCTAATTTTTTGCAGCATTTTTGCGTGCCACCTTCAATTAAACTTTTGGTGTAGGACTTTTCTGCGCTGGCAGAGCGGCGTTGTTTTATAATTTCGCTAAGGTCGTGTAAGGTGGACATAG
>JANQQH010000180.1 GCA_028285025.1 Hyphomicrobiaceae bacterium
GACAAATGGGGCGAGCTGGATTTTGTTGTTCATGCCTTGGCTTTTTCGGATCGCAATGAACTTAAGGGGCGTTATTCAGACACCAGCCGTGATAATTTCATAAACACCATGGTTATCTCTTGCTTTTCGTTTACTGAAATTGCCAACCGGGCCGCGCCGTTGATGAAAAATGGCGGTAGCTTGCTGACCCTTTCTTATGCTGGTTCGCAATGGGTGGTGCCTTGTTATAATGTAATGGGCGTTGCTAAAGCGGCGCTTGAGACCAGCGTGAAATATTTGGCTGCTGACCTTGGCGATCAGAACATTCGGGTGAACGCCATGTCTGCTGGCCCGATGCGGACATTGGCAGGCGCTGGCATTTCAGATGCGAGGTTGATGTTTAACTTCCAAAAGGCGCATTCTCCTTTAAAGCGCACGCCAAGTTTGGATGAAGTGGGCGGGGCGGGCCTTTACCTTTTGTCTGACCTTTCAGGCGGGGTGACAGGTGAGATCCATTATGTGGATTGTGGCTATAACGCTGTTTATATGCCGGATCTAAAAGCCCTAAAGGATACGGGGTATTCTGCTTAATTGCTTTTGTTAGGGAGGCTCTTGCATGATTGGTGTGTTTGATTCCGGTCATGGCGGGTTGACTGTTTTAAAAGCGCTGGTGCAGCACTTTCCTGAGCTTGGTTTTGTTTATCTTGGTGATCATGCCAATGCGCCTTATGGCAACCGGTCTTCAGATGAGATTGTTGATCTGACCAAACAAGGGGTGGAGACTTTGTTTGGGCAGGGGTGCCAGTTGGTGCTGTTGGGGTGTAACACGGCAACCTCGATTGCGTGCCGCACTTTGCAACAAAACTGGCTGCCGGCGTCTCAATGGCAGGGCCGCAATGTGTTGGGCATTATTGCGCCAACTGTGGAAGTGGCCACACAAACGCCTTGGGGCGTGAATGAGCCACAATATCCGCAAATGTACAAGGAAGATGTGATCGCCGTTTTTGCCACCCAGCGCACCATTGATAGCGGCGTGTTTGATGAAGAGATCAAAAAACGCTGCCCGCAAATCGACGTGGTTAGCCAGGTGTGCCCTGATTTGGCTGGCGCAATTGAGAACGGGGCGACGCGCGATGAGCTGGACGCGCTTGTGGGGCATTATGTTGCGCAAATGCAAAAACAGGCTGGTGAGAAACTCCCTCATTGGGCGATCTTGGGCTGTACTCATTTCCCACTGGTGGAAGATTTGTTTGCCAAACATTTGCCGGCTTCTTGCCGG
>JANQQH010000201.1 GCA_028285025.1 Hyphomicrobiaceae bacterium
TGAAAAAGGCGACGCGGTTTCCATCAACGGGAAAGCGCTAAGCCCTGCAGAACTGCTCACCAAACTGAATGAATATGGCCGCATCCACGGTGTTGGCCGGCTTGACCTGGTTGAAAACCGCTTTGTCGGCATGAAAAGCCGCGGTATTTATGAAACGCCTGGCGGCACTATTTTGCTTGCCGCTCATCGCGGCATAGAAAGCATCACCCTCGACCGGGGTGCAGCTCATCTAAAAGATGAGCTTATGCCGCGCTATGCCGAGCTGGTTTATAACGGCTTCTGGTTCGCCCCAGAGCGTGAAATGCTGCAAGCCCTCATCGACAAAAGCCAAGAATGTGTCACCGGGTCTGTAACGGTTAAACTCTATAAGGGCCGCGCAGATGTTGTTGGACGCACATCTGACCTGTCGCTTTACAATGAAGACCTGGTCACCTTTGAAGAAGGCGCCGTTGCCTATGATCACCGCGATGCAGAAGGCTTCATCCAGCTGAACGCCTTGCGTTTAAAGACACTTGGTCGCCGCAATGCGCTGATCAAATAGCCCAAACGAAATCTCAAGGGGGAATTTGCAAACCATGACGCGCCGCACGTTAAAACGCCATATGGCACGATTTGTGATTATTTTATTGCTCATCATAGGTGTGGCAGGACTTGCCAAATTTGCCCCTCTTTTTGGCTATGAAAAAAAATGGATGACAACCCTTTATGGGTTTATCAACGACATGTCCTTGCTCATCTTCACCATAGGCGCGGCTTATTTAGCCAATATGTTTCAACGCCGCGCCAATTTCATCTCTAACCTGAAAGAAGAATGGCACGAGATCGTGCGGGCAAAGTCCTCGCTTATTGTCTATATTGATAATCCAGACCGCAATGTGATGGATTATTTGCACGCCTATCAGCACCTATCTCAATGCATCGACTATATGCGCATCGTCTATCGCAATGTCGGCGAGACCAATAAACTCGTCGGCAAATACCCTTATGAACCCTTGCATGACATGCGCAAATCCTTGGAGAGCATTGACCCACGCAAAGGCACATATTCTCAAGAACAACTGATCCTAATCAGAAATGAAGTTTGGGAAAGCTTTAATGCCTTGCGCGAACACTTCTTAGAAGAACTCGATTTAGAAAGCCCCGAAACCCCAATCATTGGGGCGGGGGCACGGCGCAAAAAAATGCCTGGCGCGCGCGGATTTAAAGACTAAGCCCTATTTAGCCTTTATATTTTCATACGCCTCCAGCGCTTTTTGGCGAGAGGTTTTCAGGTCAACAATCGCTTTGGGGTAGGTTTGTCCCAAAACAATTCCAGCTTGGTGCAAGATCTCTTGTGGCGCATTTGAAGGGTCATGCAGATATTTTGCCGGCAAGTCACACAGCTCAGGCACAAAGGTGCGAATATAGTCGCCCTTTTTATCAAACTTTTCAGATTGGGTGACCGGATTGAAAATACGAAAATAAGGCGCCGCATCCGCCCCGCACCCGGCAATCCATTGCCAACCGGCACTGTTATTGGCCAAGTCCGCATCCACCAACGTGTCCCAAAACCAATCCCGCCCCACATGCCAATGTTGCCGCAAATTCTTCACCAAAAAAGAGCCCACAATCATCCGCACCCGGTTATGCATCCAACCTGTCTGCCATAATTGGCGCATGCCCGCATCAATAATTGGATACCCCGTTTTGCCTTGTTGCCAAGCCTTTATAAAAGCCTTGTTCTCCCGCCAAGGAAACTTGGCAAACTCTGGCCGAAACGGTTCATCAACAAGGTTCGGCCAGTGAAACAGCAAATAATGACAAAACTCGCGCCACCCCAATTGGCGCACAAAAGCTTCACTTCCTGGCAAACCCTGGGCCGCCCCCCAACAAGTGCGCACGCTCACCTCACCAAAATGAAGATGGGCCGACAATTGAGAGGTCCCTGAAAGAGAAGGATAGTCACGAAACTCGTTATAAGATTTCACGCCCCTTTTTAAAAACGTTTGCAGAGCTTTTGTGCCCCCCTCTTCTCCTGGCTGCCAAAAGGTCTCAAAACCTGCCGCCCAATTGGGTCTGCTTGGCGCAAGATCCCAACGCTCCAAAATCTCACTTTTAGGAAAAGCTTTCGGGGCGATTAATTTAGACGGTTTAACCACCGGCTCTCCAGGGGGAGCGCTAGCACTACAAGCCCGCCAAAATGGCGTGAACACTTTATAAGGCGTTTTGCTCCCACTCAAAATTCTCTCAGGTTGAAACAACAACTCCCCTTGAAAACGTCGACATTCAATGCCCAAACCGTCCATCACATGTTTAAGGGTGGTTTCCAGTTCACACGCACCAGGCAAAACAGACCGATGAAAATAAACCGCCCCCGCTTTTACCTGCCCGCAAAGTTCTTGCAAAACATCCACACTTGGCCCAGCGCGCAAAACCAATTGCGAACCTA
>JANQQH010000254.1 GCA_028285025.1 Hyphomicrobiaceae bacterium
TCCGTCAAGGAGCCATCACCAAGCTGCATATGCTCAGTCATGAGACCACCAGAAAGAAAAATGCCATATATCACAGAAAAAAGAAGTGTTAACACCAAACCGGCCAAACGACCGCGTTCATGTCCTGCAGTTGCAACTGCGTTTGCCATCACCCATCCCCTTTTAAAAAACCAAGTAAAGCACATACAAAGTGCTTAATAATAAGCTGGCACCATTATAATGAGGCCTACAGGAGTAAAAAACCGGCTAAAATAAAAGCTAACAGCTTTATTTTTTCAGCCACCTTAATATGTTGCAATATAGCTAGGCAGCCAGTGACTAGTGGCTAAATAACGTCCATCATCACCTTCAAAACCATAGCTAAATACTTGTAATAAAACGATATAAAGAGCTTTTTTTGTCTCTGATGGAGGCACAAAACGGATAACATCTGAAATTGCATAACGTTTGGGACAGCCCCGGCTTGTCGGGATTCGTTTGTCCTTATGCAAGATTTTTTCCCCCTCACTGCCATAGCGTTGAGCGGCTAAGACATAGCCATTTTGCGCCTCAGATCCATAATCTTTACATCGTTTTGTCTCAAGCGGCAGCCTTTTGACGGTAAAGGTCAAAGCATGCTTTTGCAAAAAAGAGGCATTGCCCGGTGCCACGGTAACTTCATCCGTTGGACGGTTTAATTCAGTGACAGGATTATGAGCCAGCAATTGCCCGCCTGGTTGAATTTTGTATTTATTCATCAAGGGGGCAGCCTGAGTGGCGGCTTGTTCGCGCGCACTGGCCAGACCCGTTTGTTCATCTTGGATCAAAACACGAATAGGCGATCCCTTAACCCAAGAGTTTTCACGCGTGTTGGAAACATAAATATTGGCGTAAGGAAAGCCTGACCCATCTTGCACACCATATTCTTCAAACGCGAAATAGGTTCCATCAGGAGAAAAGCCAATAATAGAGCGGGCGGCAATATCCCCCGCCTTTGCTGTCGAAAAAAGAGCTGAAACACCAATTAAAATCAAGCTGAGTACATGTAACACAAGTCGTTTTTTTGCAGTTAGAAGCAGAGGTTTCATAAACTTAAACTTATAAATTCTTTCGTTAATCTAAAAGGGTAAATCAGAACACATGAACAAAAGCTGACTTGAAACAAAATAGCCATACCGCTAAGGATAAAAGCTCAACAATTGATCTTACGAGCAAAGCCAAGCTGCATCCTTCATCCGAACCATCAGTTTTAAACTGCTAGATCTGTAAGGAGGCAACTTTATGTCAAATTGAACAGGTTTAAGTTTTCGTTTAGGGAAATTTTTTTCCGATGCAATCAGGCCACACAAACGCAAGGATAAGACAGGACAATAAGATGAGTAATTTGGCGGGACAAAATTATATTTTAACACTGGCCTGTGATGACCGCCCAGGCATTGTTGCCAGCGTTGCGGGCGCAGTCGCTGAGT
>JANQQH010000290.1 GCA_028285025.1 Hyphomicrobiaceae bacterium
AGCAATTAGCTGGCGTTGCGCAACTCTATCGCCAACATTAAGCGGCAAAGTCATTGCGGTGTAGGTCTCAACCGAACCAATACCGTAAATGCAAGAGACAGAGGCAACGATAATGACATCATCACGCTCAAGAAGCGCGCGCGTGGCGGCATGGCGCATGCGGTCAATCTGCTCGTTGATGCTGGATTCTTTTTCGATATAAGTATCTGTGCGCGGCACATAGGCCTCTGGCTGATAATAATCATAATAAGAAACAAAATATTCCACCGCATTGTCAGGAAAAAAGCTCTTAAACTCACCATAAAGCTGAGCTGCCAAAGTTTTGTTAGGCGCCAGAATGAGGCCAGGGCGCTGGGTCTGTTCAATCACATGCGCCATGGTAAAGGTTTTGCCTGTGCCTGTGGCCCCTAACAGCACTTGGCTGCGATCGAGGTTTTTAAGCCCATCAACCAACTCTTTGATCGCGGTTGGTTGGTCTCCTTTGGGGGTAAACTCAGACTGGATCTTAAACGGCACACCGCCTTCAGACTTTTCTGGCCGCTCAGGCTTATGGGGCTCATAAGGGGGCAAGCTTTCCTCATGGGAAAGCGGATGGTTATCAATCAGCGGCTGGGAAACCTTGCCAACAACACTTGAGTTAATCTCTGTTCTTGCTCGTCTTGCCATAGATCAGAATATGGTATGGCGTAGCCAAAAGGGCAAGAACAATTAAGAAAGAAATCTAACCATGGATGTTTAAGGGGAAAACCAACCGTTGTGCCGAAGATTACCCCGTACAATTGCCCTTCATATCACATGCTGCCTTGTAAGCCTGGCAAATGATCATCTCTAAGCCATGGGTGTAACCACCGCGAATGTCTTTCCCGCGCGGACCAAGGCCTTCAAAATTGCTTTGTTTTAGTTCCACATGGGTTTTACCCTCTGCGAGCGCTTTAAAACTCACCTCTACCAGAGTGCAAACATCAAGTGGTTGGTCTGGTGTGACCGCTTCATCCGGGGTCGGGATGTGAAAGTCCATAGCAAAAAAGTCATGTGGGTCGTAAGATTTAATCACGCCCCATAAATACTCTTCATCATTAGGCCCAATCTCAACAATCTGCCCGCCCACTTTTGGCTCAACGCGCACCGTTTTTGCTGCCCCGCCCGCCATGGCAGAGATGGTGAATTTGCCCAGCGGCCACCAGGTGTGCATTTCTTCCACAAACACCTTAAACGCCGTTTCTTGATCGCAAGGCACCTCAACAGTTTTAATAAGCGGTTCAATCACGAGGCCAGTCTCCTTTAAGTTTTCTTCATACGGTGGGCAATCTCAGCGCTATAGGCTGAAAGCACATCGTTCCAAAATCCATCCAAATAGGTTCGCAGTTCTTCCAAGCCTTCACGTTTAATGGCGTAAAACCGCCGGTTGCCTTCAGGGCGCACGCTCACCAGTTGGGCCGATTGTAAAACCTTTAAATGTTGCGAAACCGCAGGCCGGCTCACCGGCTGGCTATGCGCCAACTCACCCACCGTTTTCGGGCAGTCTTTAAGTGCTTCAAAAATATGTCGCCGGGTTGGGTCCGCCAAAGCGGTTAATGCTTGTTCGTAAGTCATAACTTACTGTAAGTTTTAACTTACATAGAGTCAACAAGAGAGTGAAAAAAGAACACCCCCTCGGAAAAGCGTATCTTTTCCAAGGGGGGATAGTGGTGGATATAAAGCTTATCTGCGGAACTTACGCTTAAAGCGTTTTTTGAAGTGGCGCTTATATCCATATCCGCGCTTATAGATGCATTTGCCGTAATAGTCGCGTTTACAGCCGCGGTAATATTTGTAGTTATAGTGATAGCCTGCGTTGTAGTGATGATACTTCTTAAATTTTTTCCAGCCGCCGGCTTGGACATCTGTCATGCCTAATCCTAGGGCCGCACTAATGATTGCTAAAAGAGCAATTGCGGTAAGAAGCATTTTTTTAATAAGGCCGTTTGTTGTTTTGGTGATCTGAGTGTTCATTTTATTAATCCTATCAATTGTTTGTTGTTTCAGTTGAGGACTGTTGTTGCCCCCTCGATGATTTAAACTTAGATGGGATTGAAAAGAAATTATGTGACAATTATCACATTGCAAATATGGTAGGAAAAAAATCTACAACGTAAAAATATACCCCCGTCACCCCGGCCCCACATCCGTCATCCCGGGCCCACCTCCGTCACCCCGGCCCCATCTCCGTCATCCCGGCCTTGAGCCGGGATCCATCTCTCGATTTTATTGGAACTTGTTGCGGCAACGAATACTTGGCATCTAGGCTCCAAAGGCGAGCCAGAAACGTGAAAGGGAATTATGAGTGTGGGGCTACATGGATCCCGGCTCAAGGCCGGGATGACGTGGGGAAAGGTTCCTGGAGCAACTAGAAAAGATTTAGACCTAACCCTCAGCCTTCAACCCAGCCCGCTGGATCAACGTTTTATCCGCCAAAGCATCGTTGTTCCCAGTGGTGAGCAATTTCTCACCATAAAAGATCGAGTTTGCCCCGCCCATAAAGCACAACAGCTGCGCCTCATCATTTAGGTTCTCCCGACCAGCTGACAAACGCACCCGCGCTTTAGGCATTAAGATCCGG
>JANQQH010000310.1 GCA_028285025.1 Hyphomicrobiaceae bacterium
AGTGATCTTGGCTCATTATGCACTAAGAGCCTTTGTGCCCGTTGTGCTAGCAAGCGTGGCCGGTTCTGTGGTTGTCCGGCTGACCATTGGCGAATTCCCCGCCTTTTTAATCCCAAACTATGCCATCACCTCTTATTTTGAATTCCCAGCCTTTGCCATTTTAGGATTGGTCTGCGCCATAGTCGCCATTCTTTTCCAATTGTCCCTATCCACAGCAGAACGCGTCGCCTGGAGCTTTACCATCCCCATCTGGGCCCGCCCGATCATTGGCGGTATTATGGTTGGCTGTATTGCTTGTTTTTTCCCAGAAGTTTTGGGCGTTGGCTATGACACCACGGACAATGCGTTAAAACAAAATTTAAGCCTCTGGCTTCTGATAACCTTATTGGTCGCCAAAACAGCTGCCACAGCCATCACCTTAGCAAGTCGGTTTGGCGGCGGCATCTTCTCTCCCAGTTTATATTTAGGCGCCTGCACAGGCGGTGCTTTTGGCATCATTGCTGCAGCCCTTGTTCCCCAAGCGGCCTCATCAGATGGGCTCTATGCCATATTGGGCATGGGCGGGGTCGCCGCAGCCGTGCTAGGCGCACCTATTTCCACCACAGTGATCGTGTTTGAACTCACCGGCGGTTATGAAATGACCATTGCCCTTCTGGTCACCGCGGCCATTTCCACAGCCCTTAGCCAAGCGGTTCTGGGCATGAGCTTTTTCCACTGGCAATTGTCACGACGCGGCCTGTTTTTATCTGCCGGCCCCCACAAACAAATCGCCACCACCTTAACAGTGGGCAGTTTTTACAAAGCCCATGAACACCCAACATCTCTTGAATTGATGGAAGACGGCAAACACCCCCCCGCCTTGCGCCTATCTGACAATATAGAAACAGCCCTACGCACCTTTGATCACCACGGCCTCGATGAGCTACCAGTGGTGATAGAAAAAACCGACACCACAAGCGTCGGCTCTGCAAACAAATTAGAAGCCCTCAACGCTTACAACAAAGCTCTCATAGAAGCGCATGAAGAAGGACATCATTAACGAAAAAGCCTTAGCCGATGCCTTAATTTCCATGGTGAGACTTTGGCATTTTAAAAGCGGTTGTCAAAGATTTCACTTGCGCTCCGCGTCCTTGACAACCGCTTTTAAAATGCCAAAGTCTCACCATGGAAATTAAGGCAAGCTCCAACCTCGACAGATTAAACATCAAAACGTGGAAAACCCCACGATTCACGCTTTAAACCCAGGCATATACATTTGTTCGCCTTTTATTCGCCTTCAAACTTGGTTAAATTGACCGCTACAAGAATCAACGAACAAAATTCACCCATCCATGACAGCAACCAATTCAAAAACCACAAGCCTTTCTGAACGGGCCCGCGCCGGGCAAAACGCCCCGCCTTACTTGGCCGGCCTCAATGAGGCACAAACACAAGCTGTTTTAACCACAGATGGCCCAGTTTTGGTACTGGCAGGCGCAGGCACGGGCAAAACCCGGGTACTGACCACCCGCATTGCCCACATTCTGGCCACTGGCAAAGCCCGGCCCAATGAGATTTTGGCCGTTACCTTTACCAACAAAGCCACCAAAGAAATGAAAACCCGCATCGGCCAAATGGTTGGCGGCACAGTTGAGGGCATGCCCTGGCTGGGCACCTTCCATGCCATTGGCGTCAAAGTGCTGCGCCGTCATGCGGAACTGGCTGGACTAAAATCCAACTTCACCATTTTAGACACAGACGACACGTTGCGCTTGCTCAAGCAATTGATCAAAGCTGAAAACATCGATGAAAAACGCTGGCCGCCGCGCCAACTGGCCACCCTGATTGACGGCTGGAAAAACCAAGGCCTACCACCTGAAAAAGTGCCAAACGGGGAAGGTTTTGCTTTTGCTCAAGGAAAAGGCCAAGAACTCTACGCTGCCTATCAAGCCAGACTAAAAGACCTGAATGCGGTAGACTTTGGTGACTTACTACTAGAGATGAACAAACTGTTTCAAAACCATCCAGACGTTTTGCAACAATATCATCGCTATTTTAAATACATCCTGGTTGATGAATACCAAGACACCAACGTCGCCCAATATCTATGGCTACGCCTGATCGCCCAAGGCACCGGCAACATTTGCTGCGTTGGCGATGATGACCAGGCCATTTATGGCTGGCGAGGGGCACAAGTGGACAACATTTTGCGCTTTGAACAAGATTTCAAAGGCGCTAGCGTCATCCGCTTGGAGCGCAATTATCGCTCCACCGGCCACATACTGGGCGCCGCTTCCGGCTTGATCGACCACAACCAAGACCGTTTGGGCAAAACCTTGCACACTGAAGACGGCCTGGGCGAACACGTCACATTGCGCAGCCTGTGGGATGATGCCGAAGAAGCCCGCACCATTGGCGATGAAATAGAAAGCCTGCAAACCAAAAGCCACTCTTTAAATGAAATCGCCATTCTGGTGCGCGCCTCCTTCCAAATGCGCGCCTTTGAAGACAGGTTTGTCACCCTAGGCCTGCCTTACCGCGTCATAGGCGGCCCACGCTTTTATGAACGGTTGGAAATCAAAGACGCCTGCGCCTATTTCGATGTCGCCCTTAACCCGGCCAATGACTTAAAATTTGAACGCATCATCAACACCCCCAAACGGGGTCTGGCCACCGCCACCTTAGAAACTCTGCATACCCATGCCAAAACCCGCCAGCTTTCTTTATTTGAAGCGGCCATGGAAATAGTTGAAACGCAGGAGCTGCGCCCCAAACCACGCGGCAGCTTGCGCCAACTCATCGAACAATTTGCTGGCTGGCGCCAAGACATAAAAACCATACCTCATACAGAATTAGCTGAGCGTATTTTGGATGAAAGCGGCTACACCCAAATGTGGCAAAAAGACAAAAGCCCTCAAAGCCACACAAGGCTTGAAAACTTAAAAGAACTGATCCGCTATATGGGCGAGTTTGAAAACCTGGCCGGGTTCATGGAACATGTCTCACTGGTCATGGACGCTGATGCCAACAGCGATGGCGACCGGGTCAACTTAATGACCCTGCATGCCGCCAAAGGTTTAGAATTTGACACCGTATTCTTACCAGGTTGGGAAGAAGGCCTCTTTCCCCACCAACGCTCCCTTGATGAAGAAGGAAGAGCGGGGCTAGAAGAAGAGCGCCGCTTGGGCTATGTCGGCATCACCCGAGCCAAAAAACAAGCCCACATTTCCTTTACCCAAAACCGGCGCATTCACGGCAGTTGGTCATCGCCTCTGCCCTCTCGCTTTATTGATGAATTGCCTGAAAACCATATTGAAGTAATCGATCAACAAAGCTCGTATGGCGGCTACATCACATCACGCTTTGACAATATGGCCCAAAACCACCAACGCACCATAAAGTCAGCAACAAAACCTAAAATCATAGATGCTGAAGTCATCTCTAGCTCTCCTGCTGAAACAAGCGACTTTGCCATTGGCGAACGGGTGTTCCATCAAAAATTTGGCTATGGCAGCATTCAAGACATCAATGGCGACAAAATTACCATCGCCTTTGAAAAAGCCGGCACCAAAAAAGTCATCGCCTCTTTCCTAGAACGCCATTAAGCTTCATTTTTTTTAAAAACCCTTGTTACCTTTCCATTCAATGGCCAAATTGCCACAATACATTGTTGAATTAAGGGTTTTCTAATGAGCCAATCAACAGTCAATTGCATCAAACAGCACATGGACTTATAAAAACAAGAAGACAAAAGCGTTTAAAATTAAGATTTGAGCGAACAACTCATAACAATAAAGTGGAGTTCCAAAAATGAGTGATGCGCAAGCAACAATGGGCCAACCCCAAAAACTGAAAGGATTTAAACGCTTTTACAGCCTGTTTCGCCCCTCAAAAGCCGATGTTCGCCACGCAGATGGCAAAGCGGACAAAAAAACCAAAAAAATCATAAAAGGCCTAACCCAAGTCAAAGCGCCTGAAAAAGAACGGTTTATCCCCGTTTCTTACCAATCTTTGGTCAACCAATTGGGCCAAGCAGATATGTGGGCTGAAGGGGAAAGCGAGCAGGGCAAAATCTTAATGCAAGATTTAAATGCCTGGCGCCACCAGTCTTACCGCGACCGCTTAAACCAACTAAAAGACGCCTACCTTACCTTTAGCCCAGATAGCGACACGCTGACAGCTGAAACCTATTCAGATCTGGAACTACGCGAAAAACGGCACGAATTAATGGAAAACATGGGCAAACTTTTAGAGTCAGCCAATTATGAGCGTATCAACAAAACCAACCTGGATCTGCTTTTAAGCTCTGATAGCCCCTATGGCCTACGCCTTCATGTTGATTTGGACGCCTTTGATGACGTGATCATTTATTTTCGCGGCGCGAAGACAAAAATTGTTGAATATCGCGATTGGAAATGGGCTTACCTTAAAAAGAAACCTGTAGAAACCCCCATCTTCCAACGTCTGTTCATTGCTTTAAAACTCAAACCCAAAGAAGAACAAATCAATGAACTGATGATCAAAGAAGAGCTTCCAAGAAAACAGGCTGAAAAGCGCGTCGCAAAAAACTTAAAGCTTTTGCCAGACGGGGTCACCAGCCAAAAAATCTATTTAAAACTGTTTAAAAACATCCCCCAAGATGATTTAGAAATGATGTTTCCCAACACCAAGGTGGAATTTAAGCTGTTTGACAAATTAAAATTAGGGCTTACAGCTGGCGGTGGCACGGTTGCCGGGCTGGTTGGCATTGTCCCCAAATTCTTGGCCGCTGCCACCTTGCTTAACCCAATTACACTCATCACAACACTTGCCGGTTTTATCGGCTTGCTGGTGCGCCAAATCACCAAATTTTTCAACCAACGCAATGAATATATGATGACCCTAGCGCAAAATCTTTATTTTCATAACCTGGCCAATAACCGCGGCGTCCTCACCCTATTGGTTGACCGGGCAGAAGAAGAAGACATCAAAGAAGAAATTTTGCTCTACACCTTTTTGTGTCGCAATCGCGGGCAAGAAACCAACTTGAACAGAGCCAAAACAGAAATTGAAACGTTTTTAAAAACCAATTTCAATGTCGACATTGAATTTGACTTAGAAGACGCCTTTAGCCGCCTGGTCCGTGATGGTCTGATTGAGAAAAACGGCGATAATGGTTACAAGATCTTGCCCCCCGCCCAAGCCACCAACCATGTACAACGGTTATGGAACGGCGTACTTCATAAACCAGATATGGTTTAACCCTTTATGGCAGATCCAAAACTTTATGAAGTCATCATAAGGGCTGAAAAAAAAGCCACAAACACCATTGCCAGCCTTTTGGAAAACAGCGAACCAGCCCCCTTGTCTGTAAGCCATTTTGAAGCTTCAGATAAAAACTGGCACAGCACCGCCATCTATGATTTTGAACCCAATCTCAAACAGATTGAACAACACATCCAAACCAGCCTAGAACTCAGCCCAGACACCTTCCAACTGGAACTTAAACAAGTTGAAAACAAAGACTGGGTCGCCCACGTTCAATCCAACCTTAGCCCCGTTGAGGCGGGCCGTTTTTTTATTTTTGGCAGCCATGACAAGGATCAAGCCAAAGACCAGCCCTTTGCCATTCAAATTAACGCCGCCCAAGCCTTTGGCACCGCCCATCACGGCACCACAAAGGGATGTTTAATAGCCATTGACCAATGTGCACAAAGCTTAAACCCAAAAACCATTCTCGATCTTGGCACAGGCACAGGCATTCTGGCTATTGCCGCCAACCAAATGTGGCCTGAAGCAAAAATCATTGCCAGCGACATAGACCCAATTGCGATAAAAGTGGCCCAAGACAATAGTGAGTTGAACCAAGCCAATCAAAATATAGACTGCATCTGTGCTGATGGCCTAACAGATGAGACAATTTCGAACAGTGCCCCTTACGACCTCATCATCGCCAATATACTAGCAAAGCCCTTGCTAACCATGGCCAAGGGTATAAACCAAGCCCTTGCAAAGGACGCCACATTAATCCTGTCAGGCATTTTAGAAACCCAAGCCAATGACATCATTGAATGCTATCAAGCCTCTGGCCTAACCCACAAGTCAACCAATCAATACGATGAATGGGTCACCATCCTCTTCCAAAAAACAAACACCTGAGCTGTGCCTTACTTTCCATGATAAGACTTTCGCATTTTAAATCCCCCTGTCAAGGGCGTGTAACGCTTTGTATACCCTTGACAGGGGGATTTAAAATGCGAAAGTCTTATCATGGAAATTAAGGCACGAA
>JANQQH010000311.1 GCA_028285025.1 Hyphomicrobiaceae bacterium
CTCTGCCATTGGTGAGGTTTGTGGGGTGACCAATTGTGTGTGTGTTGATGGCGATTTTGTTGGCAAAGTGATGCTTGTTGCCCCCTCACCTGCACCGGGGCCAACAAGCATCACTTTGCCAACAAAATCGCCATCAACACACACACAATTGGTCACCCCACAAACCTCACCAATGGCAGAGTTTTTAGGAACCAACGTTGGATGCACACGTTGCTCAATTCCCTCATCAGTTTTCAAGGCAACGCCTAACAGCTTGATCCGAAAGCCAAGCTCATCAGCAGCTGCAATATCTTGGGGGGAAATGGCCTCAATGCCTTCAACGTAAACATCTTTAAAAGAAGTTTGTGTCCCAAAACTAAGGCTGGTCAGGATAGCCAATTTATGAGCCGCATCGATGCCGCCAATATCAAAACTAGGGTCAGCTTCCGCATAACCTTCTTTTTGAGCCTGACTTAAGATTTCATCAAACGGCTTCCCCTCATTTTGCATGGCGGTGAGAATGTAATTACACGTCCCGTTTAAAATGCCATAAACCCGCTCGATCTTATTCCCACTCAAGCTTTCTTTTAACGCTTTAACAATTGGAATACCGCCCGCAACAGCAGCTTCAAATAACAAGGTCACTTGTTTGTCTTCTGCCAAACATGCCAGCTCATTTGCTTGCAAAGCAATCATAGCCTTATTCGCGCTCACCACATGCACACCGCGTTTGAGCGCGGCTTTTGTGGCAGCAAAGGCCGGGCCATCCTCTCCGCCAATAAGCTCAACAAACACATCAATATCGCCCGCCTCGGCAAGCTCAACCGGATCATCAAACCAAGTATAAGCGCTCACATCAATGCCGCGATCTTTATTGCGCGTTCGCGCACTTATAGCTGTTATCTCAATTGGGCGCCCAAGCTTGCGGGCAATATCATCACCATTATTGGTAATGATTTTCACAACACCGCATCCAACGGTGCCAAGGCCTGCCAGCCCAATTTTTAGTGGCTCGGTCATAATTTTCCATTTTTATCGGTTTTAACGTGCAATTGGCACAACGTTATGCATGTTTTTCGGAAGTTCTGCGAGAAATCTTTTTACATTTCTTGCTGCTTGGCGAATCCGTTGTTGGTTTTCCACAAGTGCAATGCGCACATGATCCTCACCATACTCACCAAACCCGATGCCTGGCGCAACGGCAACATCAGCCCGCTCAAGCAATAATTTTGAAAATTCAAGCGATCCCATCTCTTTACAGCTTTCAGGAACAGGCACCCAGGCAAACATTGTTGCTGGCGGAGACGGAATGTCCCATCCAGCCCGTCCCATAGCTTCGCACAAACAATCACGGCGTTTTTTATAAAGCGCACGCATATCATCAACACAAGACTGGTCACCATTAAGCGCGGCAGCACATGCCACTTGAATGGGTGTGAAAGCGCCATAATCAAGATAAGATTTCACCCGAGCCAAAGCGCCAATCAACCGATCATTGCCAACAGCAAAGCCCATGCGCCATCCCGGCATGGAATAAGTTTTGGACATAGAAGTAAATTCAACCGCCACATCTTTGGCCCCCTCAACTTCCAAAATCGAAGGCGGCGGGTTGTCATCAAAATAAACCTCTGAATAGGCAAGATCTGACAATAAAATCAAATCATTCTTCTTGGCGTAAGCAACCACTTCCTTGTAAAAATCCAAACTTGCGATTTTCGCTGTTGGATTAGACGGGTAGTTAAGCACCAAAGCCACAGGTTTGGGCACAGAAAAATGCATCGCCCGGTCAAGCGCACTTAAAAAACCATCATCTGGCTCAACAGGCAAATGACGAATAACACCGCCAGAAATAATAAAGCCAAAGGCATGGATTGGATAAGTTGGGTTAGGCACCAAAACCACATCACCAGGCGCTGTGATCGCCTGAGCCATATTGGCAAACCCTTCCTTAGAGCCCAGTGTGGCAACAATCTCCGTTTCCGGATTAAGCTTAACACCAAACCGGCGCTCATAATAAGCCGCTTGCGCTTTGCGCAAACCCGGAATGCCCTTTGATGCAGAATAACGATGGCTGCGCGGATCTTTGACCGTCTCAATTAGTTTTTCAACAATATGATCAGGGGTCGCACCATCAGGATTTCCCATACCAAAATCAATAATATCGGCCCCACGCGCGCGCGCTTCTTGCTTAAGCTGATTAACTTGCGCAAAGACATAAGGGGGGAGCCGTTTGATACGGTGAAAATCGTTTTCCACGAGCTTGCCTCACTTGGATGTTGGTCATGTTTGTGTCTAAAACTTGAAAATTATTAGGTTAAAACCGCGCTTTGAGGGCCTAAAAGTGATGATCATCCCTTCCAAGCACCTAAAAAAGCTGGTTGTGAATGTCGCGCTGATCAACGCTTGGGTCAATCTTTTTTTTCAAATTTTTGCGGAAAATTCTAATAAACAATTGACCCGGTATTTTTCAATCAACAAACCTTGCCAACACACAAAAGAAAGATGCCAAAATAAGGGGGCGCCCAATCTTATCGCGCTTCAATTTCCTGAACCGCATCTTTACGGTGATTTTTTTGTTTTGAGGACAACATCTTTTCCAACAACGATTGCTCTTCCTTGGTCAGCCCTTCATCAGCTTCATCACGAGAAACCGACAAGTCTGGCCAAGGCAAAGTCGTGCTCGCACAGCCCGGCAAAACAGCCATAACAAACAAAAAAACGCATAACATTATGACGTTGGAAACAGGTTGATAAGTTTTTTGTACCAGCGCGTTGATCATTGCAATTGCCTTTGAATTAATCATTCAAACAAACACATCTTACCCGCTTCTATTTTATTGTCTAACTATGACTATTATTTGATTCAACACCTATTTGCAAATAATTGATTTTTTTAATCATTATGGAAACAAAGGCAATCCGTTTAAACCTGTCGTTTCTTGCAAGCCAAAAACAAGATTTAAATTCTGCATCGCTTGACCCGCAGAGCCTTTCACCAAATTATCAATGGTTGAAATAACAATGATTTTATTTGCAGGCCGCGCCTTGAACAAACCGATTAAACAATGGTTTGATCCTCTGACATGTTGCGTACCAGGCACCACACCATCAGGCACCACATGCACAAAATTTTCATCCTGGTAAGTCTCTTCGAAGCAAGCCCGCGCCTGGGCCAAACTAGCCCCGTCTTTTAAAGTCAAATGACAAGTGATCAACTCGCCCCGGCTCATAGGCACCAAGTGAGGGGTAAAGCTCACCTCAATGCCCGCTTGCCCGGCAGCCTTGTTCAACTCTTGCTCAATCTCAGGTGTGTGCCGGTGATTGCCAATCGCATAAGGGGAAAACCCTTCACCCGACTCGCAAAACAATGTGTTTTGTTTCAAACCACGCCCGGCACCTGAAACACCCGACTTAGCATCCAAAACCAAATCTGACAGGTCAACCAAGTCTGCCTTTACCAAGGGCAGCAAAGCCATCAGCACCGCTGTGGGGTAACACCCTGGGCAAGCGATAATCCGCGCACCTTGAATGGCCGCCCGATTGTGCTCTGTTAACCCATAAGCAACGTGGGTATAAAGATCCGGGTGATCATGAGCCCGGCCATACCATTGCTCATAAGTTTGCACATCAGTTAAACGAAAATCTGCAGACATATCAATGACTTTAACGTGAGAGGGCAAAGTGCTGATAATGTCTTGAGCCGTGCCATGCGGTAAGCCGCAAACAGCAGCGTCAACCTCTTGCCAGTCAATCTCATCGGCTTTGACCATGGCTGGTAAATTGGCAAACTGCAAATGGGGGAACACTTCTTCCACTGTTTTGCCCGCATGGGTGTTAGCAATCAACCCGATAATCTCAATAGTGGGATGGGTGTGGGCAAGCCGCAGAAAATCACCCCCTGTATATCCTGAGGCGCCAATAATAACGGTTTTTATTTTTTTTCCAGACATTGCTTTTCTCATTGGTAAAAGAATTGGTTGCTCATTGTATCAAGACATAAAAAAAGGCGCCGCAAACTGCCACGCCTTTTTAAACTTATGGTCTCTATCGCTTTAACGTTTAGAGAACTGGAAGCTACGGCGGGCCTTGGCTTTACCATATTTCTTACGTTC
>JANQQH010000312.1 GCA_028285025.1 Hyphomicrobiaceae bacterium
GTAATCGAACAACCAGTTGTTTGTGGGTTAGGAAAAACAAAGTCACGCTTGGCAATGCCGCGACTAATTTGCATGTAAACAAACCCATTTCGCACCCGGTTACGCCGAACCACTTCTCTAATCACAAAGGCAAGACGATCAATTGAAAAGTTTGGGGTAATTTGCAACTCATTTAACGAGCGGGAAAGCCGTTTTAAATGTCCCTCTTCATCCACCCGCTGGCCATCTTTCACTTCAATAACTTCATAAACCGCATCAGCAAACAAAGTTGCCCTGTCTTCAACATGCAAACAAGCCTGATGGTAGGGGTAATAATAACCATTCACATAAACAATACGGCTCATAGATAAACTTTCTATAATTTAAGGACCAAAATTAATGGCTCCAAAAAGAAATGTGCAACAAACTCAAAGCAACTAAAAATTCAAGTCGCCCAATAATCATTGCAACAATAAGGGCAATCTTTGCCGGTGATGCAAATTCAACATAAGGGATTGCGCCAATAGCATGAACACTTTCCACATGGCTCAAACAGGGGCCACAATTGGCCAAGGCACTCGCGGCTGTAAAAAGGGCCGCTTGCAACCCGAAACCATAATAAGCAAGAAAGATAGACAGCAGAACCAATAACAAAATAGCCAACCCAAATATAACCCAAATGGTCGAAAGATATTTATAATCCTTATCTTCTTTACTAAAATAAAGCGGGCGCACTTCGTGAGGATAGATAAGAGACCTTAACTCACCTCTTGATTGGCGAAACATTAATATCAAACGAGAAAACTTGATCCCGCCAGCAGTCGATAACATCCCACCACCAATCAATATAAGCACTAAAATCAAAGGAGCTGGTACCCAATACAAGCTTTGAGAATTAGATGTAAGACCTGTTGTAGATATTAGGGCACTGGCATCAAACAAGGCGCATCCAATTTCTCGGTAAAGACTAAAAAATTCACGCCCCTCATTGAATTGGAATTTAATCCACAAAACCAATAACGCAACAAACAAAATAGCGCCGCCAATCCAAAAGGGCTCTTTAAATGTCTTTAGGTTAGACCATTGCTGCTTGATCAGAAAATTGCTCCACAAAATGCTGATAGCACCAAAAAACATAGTCAAACTTAGAACATACAAAGCACCCACACTACCATAAGTTAGCATCGCGCCTTCTCTTGGCAACATCCCCCCTGTAGAGATTGTAGACATAACCACAGTCACTGCATCAAAAAAGGGAAACCCAAAAAACAACAAAGCCATAACAAACAACCCGCTCAGCCCGATATAAAGAGGCGCGATTAATTTTACGGTCGCTAATAAATGCGAAATGCTATCAGCTTTATTATCTGTAGGAGATTTAAAAATTTTTCGCTCAGCGCGCTCTGCCCCCCAAATGCGCACCAGCAAATAGGTCGCCGTTACAAGAGTTAAAAAACCGCCAATCCATTGAAGTTGAGCCCGCCATAATAAAATTGACTTTGGTTGATTGACCACCTCATAAAGCACCGTTGCTCCAGTGGTCGTGAGTGCTGAAGCAGATTCAAAAATTGCATTTAATCGGCTAGGCAAAGATTTCGATGCCTCAAAGGGGATAGCGGCAAGCAGGATCAAACCAACCCAAACACAAACTATAAGCAAAATCTTATCACGCCGGCTTAAATCTAACCGGCCCCCCTTTAAGGCAATGATTAGCGCCCCGCCTATAAAATTGGAAATAAGGCCAGTGACAAGAAATCCAGCTAACGTACCTTGTTCTTGTTCAGCAAAAGAAAGCAAAATGGGCGGTAGAACAGAAATGGAAAACACAAGCAACACCCAACCATAGATATATCCAAATGAACGCCAGTTCATGTCAGTATCTCTATGCTGGAAATCCGTTTGAGGTATTTTTGCCCTTTTTTGCTCACCGATTTTATCGCTATGATTGGTTTAAAAATATTCCAGGCTAACACGGAAAAATTGCTCAACAGCCCGCACACTTTCCGCCAATGAGAATATGACAATGCGGTCATTTGCACGAATTTCTGTGCTTCCATTGGGAATGATAACCTCTTGATCTCTAAGCACTGCGCCAATACGAATACCACTTGGCAACTCTAAATCTTTTAAAGCCACACCGATAAGCGGGGATGTCTCTAAAGCTTCAGCCTCAATCACTTCCCCGGCCCCATTTTGGACCGAATGTACGCCGCGTATCCGCCCGCGCCGTACATGCTGTAAAATACGTGAAACGGTGATCACCCGCGGGTTTATACTATCTCCGATATTAAGAGAACGAACAAGTGGCATATACGCCAAATTATTGACCAAACACAGATTGCGCTCACACCCCAACCGACGCGCCAAAACAGAAGATAAGATATTAACCTGATCATCATTGGTCACAGCAATAAGTGTGTCAGCTTGGGTCACATCCGCTTCTTTTAAAATTTCCTCACTCAAGGCGCTTCCATTAAGAACAACGGTTCGGTCAAGCGTTTCTGCAATGGAGATTGCTCTGTCCCGATCAAGCTCAACAATTTTGGCCCGCCGATTACCCGCGCCCTCT
>JANQQH010000324.1 GCA_028285025.1 Hyphomicrobiaceae bacterium
TGAGGGCCCTTTGCGTTTAATTTCATGCAACAAAGTCACCAAAACCCTGGCGCCTGAGGCCCCAATTGGGTGGCCAATGGCAATCGCACCGCCATTTACGTTGACTTTATCTGCATCCCAGCCAAGACCTTTGTTTACGGCCAAAGCTTGGGCTGCAAAGGCTTCATTGGCTTCAACCAAATCCAGATCATCAATGGTCCACCCGGCCCGCTCAAGGGCAAGTTTGGACGCTGGAATTGGCCCGGTTCCCATCACTGCCGGGTCAACACCGGCATGGGCCCAAGAGGCAATGCGTGCCAAAGGTTCAACACCGCGCGCGCTGGCCTCAGCTGCGGTCATAAGCACCAAAGCGGCGGCCCCATCATTAATGCCAGAGGCATTACCGGCTGTTACGCTTCCTTCTTTATCAAAAGCAGGGCGTAGTTTTGCCATTTGATCAACAGTGGCGCCTTCACGGATATACTCATCTTGTTCAAAGACGGTCTCGCCTTTACGGGTTTTAATGACAACAGGCACAATCTCATCTTTAAATTTGCCCGCAGCTCTGGCCGCTTCGGCTTTATTTTGTGACGCCACAGCAAAGGCATCTTGGGTATCTCTGTCAATTTGAAATTCTTTGGCAACATTTTCCGCTGTGGTACCCATATGATAGCCATTAAAAGCATCCCAAAGACCGTCTTGGATCATGCTATCAATCAATTCCAGATTGCCCATTTTTTTGCCATTACGCATATGGGCACAATGAACCGATTGGCTCATTGATTCTTGACCACCAGTCACAACAACTTTGGCATCCCCGTTTTTAATCGCTTGCATGCCCAAAGCAACAGAGCGCAGCCCAGAGCCGCACACCTGATTAATGGTCATGGCAGGTGTTTCATTGGGAAGGCCGGCCAAAATAGAGGCTTGGCGGGCTGGGTTTTGCCCTTGTCCAGCTGTAAGAACCTGACCAAAAATAACCTCATTGACATCTTCAGGGCTCACCTTTGCTCGCTCAACAGCTGAACTTATCACAGTTTTACCCAGCTCATGAGCACTCACCGGAGCAAGGCTCCCATTAAAAGCTCCAACGGCTGTGCGTGCTGCGCTTGCAATTACAATATCTTGGTCGTCGGCCATACCCACCATCTCCTTAAAAATCTATAAAAAAGCTTCAATTGATAAAACGAGCTATTTATAGAGCTTATAACTAATCTTAAGTTCTGATCCTATTTTTTTGTCTTTTTTTTACAAAAGAAATAGGTTTTTGACTCATATCATTTGCAAGTGTTTTAACTGATTGCTTAAAGATAAAAAACCACACTAAGGTCTTAACTTATCAACCAAACAAGAAAATCTGTGAAACTTATTTCGTTTCATGCCATTCTAGGGAGAAGCGTTAAAAATGTTAAGGAACACCAATGGACTATAAAAAAGTCACAGACCAATTTGCTGTTGCTCCGCAGATTCATTTGGAAGATGTCGCAACCATTAAAGAACTGGGATATGTCGCGATCATCAATAATCGACCCGATGGTGAAGTCCCTGGTCAACCATTGATAGAAGATATTAAAAACCAAGCCCTGGCACAAGGTATGCAGTTTATTGATCTTCCGATTGTATCGGGTACTTTGCCAATGGAGGCTATTGAACAAACAAAGGTAAGCCTTGCGCAGATTGACGGACCTGTTTTTGCCTATTGCCGTACCGGCACGCGCTCCATTACCTTGTGGGCCTTATCACAGATCGGAACTTTAGATGGTCAGGAAATCAGCTCATGTGTGAAAAATGCTGGTTATGATCTGCCGTTTTTAGATCATTATCTTTAATGTTTTTTAGAAACATTAAGAAACATAAATTCAAAACAAATTCAGCCAATTTCTATTGTTTCGGCGAAGCAAAATGCTATCTATCGCCTAAATTAAGATTACAGAACAATAGGTCTCATTAAGGCTTTGCAACAATCAAGGAACAGAAACAACGAATGTCTGACGATGCAATAGCAACAGCTGTGATCGGGGCGGGTGATTGGGGTAAGAACCATATCCGTAAATTTCATGAATTAGGGGCGCTTAAGGCTTTTTGTGAAACCAATCCAGAAACTCAAAACCGCATAAAAAATGAATATGGGTTTGAGGCCTATTCTTATGATGCAATTTTAACCAACCCAGCCATTCAAGCAATTGTGTTGACAACGCCTGCACACACCCACAAAGAACTGGGCTTAAAAGCCATAAGCCATGGCAAGCATCTGTTCATAGAAAAACCAATTGCCCTTAATCTTGAAGATGCTCTTGCCCTCAACAGCGCCGCCAAACAAAAAAACGTCCATTTGATGGTTGGACACCTATTACACTATCATCCTTGCTTTGAAACATTAAAACAACTGGTAACACAAGGTGAGTTGGGTGCTTTACGCCATATCCATGCGCGGCGCTTTAACATTGGCAAATTTAGACAAGAAGAAAATGTTATCTGGGATTTGGGACCTCATGATGTTTCCATGGTGCTTTCCCTTGCCCAAAGTGAACCACTTGCAGTGCAATGCCAATCTTCCAGTTACTTGCTCCCCACTGTGAGCGATTTTGCCAGCCTGCAACTTAGCTTTGCCAATAACATCAATGCAGAAATAAATCTGTCGTGGCTGGCCCCCCAAAAAGAGCACCGTCTCATCGTTGTGGGAGAAAAAGCCATGGCCGTTTTTGACGACACTTTGGAGTGGGATGAAAAACTAAGGATCCATCATCATAAAACGGCCATGGAATATGGCAAACCGCCCGTTCTAGAACGGGATATGGAAGGGGAGGCTATAAAGGTCCCTTATAAAGAACCGCTCTTAAATGAATGTGCCACCTTTCTTGAGAGTATTGCGAATAACAAACCTGCTTATTCTGATGGTGATGAAGCTTGTATGGTCACAAAAATTTTGGAACAGGCTGACCCTGTCCTGCAACAAACGGCTCCATTGAATAAAGCAATATAATCTACAGAGATTTTTTAATTTATATGGAAAAAATTCAATTCATA
>JANQQH010000349.1 GCA_028285025.1 Hyphomicrobiaceae bacterium
CTCTGCATAAAAAGGCGTTTGGTTGAGGATGAGGCTTGCTTCATCTCCTTGTTTTAACTTTTTAGTTTGCTTGCCGTCTTTTACCAGTGCGAGAATTTCGCCCTCACCTTTTTCTTGGGCATAGCCAAGAAAGTCTGTGGCGCCGTGGGTTTCTAAAATTTCAAACCAAATGCTTTCATCGGCTGCATCACCAGAGCCTTTCCAGTTTTTGCGTGCTTCTTGGCGTTGCTGTTCCATGGCAGCATTAAAGCTGTCTTGGTCGACATCAATGCCGCGGGCCTTTAAAGCATCTTGCGTCAAATCGAGCGGGAAGCCATAGGTGTCATACAGCTTAAAGGCCACGTCGCCTTTGAAAGTGTCTCCTTTTGATAGTCCTTCGGATTCTTCATCCAGTAATTTTAAACCGCGCTCTAGGGTTTTGCGGAAGCGGGTTTCTTCTAGCATCAGCGTTTCTGTTATCAAGCTTTCACCGCGTACCAGGTCAGGATAGGCCTGGCCCATTTCTCTGACCAGGGATGGCACAAGCTTGTGCATGAGCGGTTCATTGGCGCCCAGCAATTGGGCATGGCGCATGGCGCGGCGCATGATGCGGCGCAGCACATAGCCGCGCCCTTCATTAGATGGCAAAACACCATCAGCGATTAAGAAGCTGGATGAGCGCAAATGATCAGCAATGACCCGGTGAGAAGCTTGGCGCTCACCTTTATCATCAACGCCTAGCGCATCGCTTGAAGCGGCGATCAGGTTTTTAAACAGATCAGTTTCATAATTGTCATGAGTGCCTTGCAACACAGCAGCAATGCGCTCTAGCCCCATGCCTGTGTCAATGGACGGTTTGGGCAGATTGATCCGGTCGCTTTCGGTTTGTTCATATTGCATGAACACCAAATTCCAAATTTCAATAAACCGATCGCCATCCTCATCTTTTGAGCCGGGAGGGCCACCAGGAATTTTATCGCCATGGTCAAAGAAGATCTCTGAGCACGGGCCGCACGGGCCTGTCTCCCCCATGGACCAAAAATTATCGCTGGTGGGAATGCGGATGATTTTATCATCTGAAAGGCCTGCGACTTTTTTCCAGATTTTGGCCGCTTGTTCATCTTCTGAATAAACGGTGACGAGCAGGCGTTTTTCATCCAAATCAAAGATTTTGGTGATCAGCTCCCAGGCAAAATGAATGGCGTCATCTTTAAAATAATCGCCAAAGGAAAAATTGCCGAGCATTTCGAAAAAAGTGTGATGGCGGGCTGTGTAGCCAACATTGTCCAAATCATTATGTTTGCCGCCAGCCCGTACGCATTTTTGGCTGGAGGTGGCACGGGTGTAATCGCGCGCTTCGATGCCGGTAAACACATTTTTAAACGGCACCATACCGGCATTGGTAAACATTAATGTTGGGTCGTTATTTGGCACAAGCGAGCTTGAAGGCACAATTTGATGGCCTTCTTTACCAAAATAATCCAAAAATGTTTGTCGAATTTCATTTACACCGGTCATTTAGATATCACTTTTAACGTTTGTCTATGCCATATAAGGCCTTTTATCAGGGCTTTAAAGCCAGCGCTATAGACAATTTTGAAGAATTCAAAATTTGTCATGGATCTAGAGTGATTTTTATCGGTTATTGCGGCTCCTGACAAAAAAATCCCTGTCTTTTGATTAAGACAGGGAAAAGTTTCAGGAGGGGAGGATTTTAATTCATATAGGGAATGGGTTTAACGTTTAAATTTTAACTTTTGGGGTGGTTTATAGCTTTTGATGCGGGCACGATTGCGCTCTCTGTTTCCGCTTGATGTGAAGTTATTGCTGGCGCTATCAACCCCATTGCCACCGCCGCCATGGCTATGACCGGCACATTGTGTGACAACACTATTGGCACAGGCCAAACGGGCTTTGTAATTATTGGGATGCTGAGCATTGCACCCTTCAATCCCATTGTTAACGCAGGCCCCATTTGAATAGGCTGAAGCGGTTGCAGCTAACACTGAGGTAAAAAACAAGGCTGTTAAAACAGTAAAAACCAATCGGCTTTGACCAGATGGGGAGTGGGTGAATGAAGTTGGCATCATAAATTTCCTTTACGCTTTTTGTTTCTTTGTCGTCTTCACTTCATTGGTCGCGCTTGGCCGCTAAATGGTTCATAAAAAAAATGGCCCGCTAAAGAGCGGGGCATTGGTCAAAATAGCTTTTAAGTGGTTTTTTATCCTTCCAAGGCTTCAGGGGGGATATCCTCTTCTTCATCTTTTAACGGGTCGCCATCTAAAATTTGCTCAGCAATGAGACCTGCATTGCGGCGAATGGCGATTTCTATCTCCTCAGCAATATCGGGATTTTCTCTTAAAAACTTTTTAGCGTTTTCGCGGCCCTGGCCGATTTTTTCACCGCCATAAGCATACCAAGCGCCGGATTTTTCAATGGTTTCCGCTTTGACCCCAAGATCTAGCAACTCGCCGGTTTTGGAAATGCCCTCACCATACATAATGTCAAATTCGACCTGGCGAAACGGCGGGGCGACTTTGTTTTTTACCACTTTGACCCGGGTTTGGTTGCCAACCACTTCATCGCGGTCTTTAATTTGGCCGATGCGGCGAATGTCAAGACGTACAGAAGAGTAAAATTTCAGTGCGTTGCCGCCTGTTGTTGTTTCTGGTGAACCAAACATCACGCCGATTTTCATCCTGATCTGGTTGATGAAGATGACCATGGTTTTGGATTTGGAAATTGAACCGGTTAATTTGCGCAAGGCTTGGCTCATCAGCCGGGCTTGTAGGCCTGGCAAGCTGTCACCCATCTCGCCTTCCAGTTCTGCGCGCGGTGTAAGGGCGGCAACACTGTCGATTACCAACACATCAACAGCGCCAGAGCGGACCAGCGTGTCAGCAATCTCGAGCGCTTGCTCACCAGTATCGGGCTGGGAAATTAAAAGGTCATCAATATTCACACCCAGTTTGCGGGCATAGGCTGGATCAACAGCGTGTTCGGCATCAACAAAGGCACAAA
>JANQQH010000367.1 GCA_028285025.1 Hyphomicrobiaceae bacterium
ATAATCTGCATTGGCCCGGTCCATTCCCTTGGCCGCCCCTTGCATACCGCGAAAAATATTGCCCCCACCAACAACAATGGCCAACTCAACGCCCGTTTCACGCGCATTGGCAATGTCTTTGGCAAAGTTCGTCCCGGTTTGCATGTTAATGCCATAATCATCGTCCCCCATCAAAGCTTCGCCTGACAGCTTTAATAATAGACGCTTATATTTTGTGCCCTGCCCCACAAACTTCCTCCTGGCCTGCATACCAAACTTTGATATTTCAAAAAGGTTTACCTGATCTGGCCTAACTTCTCAATTTAAATACGCAAAGAGGCGTGTAAATTCTCACCACAAAAAAGCCGGCCCAAGCATTGTCTTGAACCGGCTTTCCATCATAATGAATGTTTGCGCTTAAACGCCAGCGGCAGCAGCCACTTCAGCAGCAAAATCATCTTCTTCTTTTTCAATGCCTTCGCCTAATTCAAAACGAGCAAAGCCAGCAAACTCAATTGGCGCGCCCACATCTTTTTCGGCCAACTTGATTGCCTTTTCGACAGAGTTTTCGCCATCAATAACAAAGGTTTGCTTTAACAGTACAACTTCTTCATAGAATTTGCGAATGCGCCCTTCAATCATTTTTTCAATGATATTGTCTGGCTTGCCAGAGTCGCGCGCTTGTTCGGTTAAAATGGTTTTTTCCCGCTCAATAACAGCCGGGTCAAGCTCTTCAACAGTCGCTGCCAATGGGTTGGTAGCCGCAATGTGCATGGCGATTTGTTTGCCAAGCGCTTCCAACTTTTCAGCATCGCCAGTTGAATTCAACGCCACCAACACACCAATTTTACCAAGGCCTGAAACGGTCGCATTATGGATGTAGCCAGCCGTCACACCATGTTCAACGCTTAGTTTAATACCGCGGCGATAAGACATATTCTCACCAATTGTACCAACCATTTCCTTAATATGCTCTTCAATAGAAATCTCTTTGCCAGGATAAGGCTTGCTACCCAAATCATCTGTGCCTTCACTTAAAGCTGTACTGGCTACAGTTTTCACCAACTCTTGGAATTGTTCGTTACGGGCAACAAAGTCGGTTTCAGAGTTCACCTCAACCACCGCGCCTTGTTTGCCATTGGTCTCAATACCAACCAAACCTTCAGCGGCCACACGGCCAGCTTTTTTGGCAGCCTTGGCCAAACCTTTGGTACGCAACCAATCAACAGCAGCTTCCAAATCCCCGTCTGTTTCTTTCAGAGCGGTTTTACAATCCATCATGCCTGCGCCTGTTGTCTCACGCAGTTCTTTCACCAATTTTGCTGTAATTTCAGCCATGTTCCTGCCTCACTCTTGGTGGTGTTAAGCGCTAAGTTTGCGCTAAAAATTGATCTTAAAAGTTTATTGCAAATCAGGGGATCTTTGAAAGATCCCCTGGTCTGGCTAGCTTTATTCGCTAAGAAGTTTTTTGGCTTGACCTAGCCAATCATCACGCTCAATGCGCCCTTTAAAGGCAATGGCCTCATCAATGGCTTTGGCTTG
>JANQQH010000379.1 GCA_028285025.1 Hyphomicrobiaceae bacterium
TTGGCAAAGCCTTGCCTTTTGGAAATTAGTTATTTTGTCCCTGATTAGCATAGCCATTTTCTATTTTCTATTCAGCGCTGCCCGTCAAATCTGGGGCGCCACAGAAACCGTTTTTAAATCTTTTGTTGGGCTACTCAGTGCTTTTGTCAGCGTTTTGCCTCAAATCGTAACGGCAGGTCTGATTGCCTTTGCCGGTGCTTGGGTCATCCAAAATATAAATTTCTAACGGCGCCAAAAACATCCACTCCCCGGCAACGCTTTAGAACCCGCCGTCCCTTGCTCTGCTTGCACGTTCCATATTATGCTAAAACCATTAGCTTTAAAAAGACGCAAACCACAAATCCAAAAGTGAAGACCAGGAACAGCCCCGCATGAGCAACCAAAGCACAAGCATAATGGCAACCCTTGCCGATTTATCCAGCTTTATCAACGACACACTGCTTACAAAGTCCACCGGCATGCAAATAGGCATTGTGCTGCTTGCACTCTTGGCCGGCTACGCAATGCGCCAACTGATTGTGCGCACCACGAACAATTTGGTTAAAGAGGATATGGATAAAGGCTTCGCAAAAAAACTTAAGCCCTACCTAAGTCAAATCAGTGAATTGAAAGCCGTGCTCTGGCCCTTAATCTCAGGCAGCCTGCTTTGGGTCGTGCTAACCTTTCTGCCCAATAACCTGCCGGGCATTTTAACAGGCATGACATTTGAAACCATAAAACTTGCCTCAATCTTGCTGCTGTCTTGGGCGGCCATTCGCTTTGCCTCCATCTTTATCGCCTCACCGCGCTTTTCGCGTATTTTTGAAATTTTCACCTGGGGCATCGCAGCTTTGGCAATCTTGGGCTGGCTTTTTCCGGTTATCAACGCCCTTGATAGCATTGGCATCCCAACTGGTGAAACCACGCTATCTATCTGGCGCATATTTAAAGTCATTGTTCTGCTAACGCTGTTTTTCTGGCTCGCGAATAAAATTTCGTCTTTCATGCAAAGCCAAATTCAAGCCACCACATCCATCGCCCCCTCTCTAAGGGTGCTATTTTCTAAAATCTCATCCTTTGTCCTGTTTGGCGCTGCCATCTTGTTTGCCCTGAAAACCGTTGGCATTGACTTGACCGCCTTTGCTGTCTTTACCGGTGCACTTGGTGTTGGGCTCGGCTTTGGCCTGCAAAAAATCATTTCCAATTTCATCTCCGGCATTATCTTACTGCTCGACAAATCCTTAAAGCCTGGCGATGTCATCGAAGTGGAAATCGGCAATGGCACCACCTATGGCTGGGTAGACAAGTTAGGCCTGCGCTACACCTCCGTGACCACAAGAGATGGCACAGAAACCCTCATCCCCAATGAGACCTTTATCACCAACCCGGTGACCAACTGGTCATTTTCTCATTCCAAAGTGCGGCGCAAAATGCCCATTGGCGTTGCTTATGATACAGATGTTGAAAAAGCCATTGAACTGTGTGTGGAAGCCGCCAAATCCATCCCCCGCGTGATAAACGACCCGGCCCCAGTTTGCCAATTGCGCGGCTTTGGCGACAGCTCTGTAGATTTGGAGGTTCGCTTCTGGCTAAAAGACCCCTCTGGCGGGGTAAAGAATGTAGAAAGCCAAGTCAATCTGGCCATATGGAAATTATTTCGAGAACACAACATCGAAATCCCCTTCCCCCAGCGCGATGTCAACTTGCGCTCAGTGGATGGTGTTCCCCTAGAAATCAAACCAAAAGAAAGCTCCTAAACAAGACACAAGCTCCTCCCCTCACTCCCGTCATCCCGGACTTGATCCGGGATCCATTGCGATACGCGCTGATCTTCCTGTAAGTGCTAAGGCTTTCATGAGGATCAAGGCGTTGGTCTTGTTAAATTAGATTTATCCGTAAAAAGGAGAGATGGATCCCGGATCAAGTCCGGGATGATAAAGGAGAGACACCCTCACCCCTCAAGCCCAAGCTCTTTCCGCTTCTTTTTCGTCAAGCCAGCAGCCACCAAATCATAAGACCCTTGAATATAATCTTTGAGCTCATCCTCGCTCAAACCTGGTTCTTCATACATTTGGATCCAAGTAAACCCACGCGAGGCCAAATAGGGTGCCGGGCGCAACCCAGATTGTGCTTTCAGCATTTCAAACCCAAGCTGCGTGCACTTAAAAGTGATGTAAGGATGCTCTTCTTTGCTCCACCCCCCAATGGCAAACACCTTCCCCCCAATTTTCCAAACATGCGCCCCGCCCCACTGCACCACATGGGTAGTTTTTGGGAGTGAGCAGCAAAATTGGTTGTAGTCGTCTAATGTCATCATGGGGATTAGGGTATCACAACAATTTAGTCATCATGAAAAATAGATTCTTTTTTTAGATAATCGATAAAGGATTTAATTCCAGCGTGTATTATTGGATTATTTTTATAATCCTTTAGGAACCATTCTTCATGTTCAATAATAAATTTCACTTTCTGTTTTGTATAATCTTCTCTTGTAAGCATTAGGACAGTGACAGCACTTGTTCTAACAAGCTTACCAGTCGTTTCCATTCCATCTATTGTCTTCCTTCCAACCGTATCAAGAATACTTAAAAACGCGCGTTTCAGATTTTTCACACTCTCAGAAAACCGACGACTATTCCGGTTTTCTGGGTCAACAACACTAGGTGCAACTTCAGCCTCTTCAGCAAATGCGTCATGAGCTTCCTGAGTAATGATCCCTTCGTGCACAGCCTGTTCAATAATCGGCTGCGCTTCTTCTGGCGCAATCATGTTCAGCTTAGCATCTGGCCCCAAGCGGGCGTGATCTCTTGTAGCTAAGACAGGGTCAAGTTCAACATAGATATTGTGCGCCGCAACAATATTTGAGAGATGTTCTTTAATGGCTGGTGGCAATTCAGGGTTATCATAAAAGTCATCTTTGTTTTCTGCTCGTTTTAGCGCATTCCTTAAGGCTTCCCCTCTGGGTATGAGGAAATCAATATTAACTTCGCCGGGTCCATCCCCCAAAGCTTGGCTATATTTTTCAACCTTTTCAATGAGCGGTTTACAGGCATTTGCACCAGGTTCATTTGGATTGAATGACTTGATAAGACTAGTTGTATTATCAAACACTTCGCTATGACGGTTGGTTGCACCTTCTGATTGATCAAGCTTTTCATCTTCACTGTCATGATCAAGACCAATCTTACCCTGCTCATCTGTTTGAAAACGAAGCGCCCCTGATTTTTGAGGTTCAATATCCAAATTTAAAAAATCATGATCTAAATAACCATCATCCAAATAAAAAGTTTCCCCTTCAGATGATAGATCCGCCAATAATTCCGCAATCTTCGCATTAACGACCTCCGCCCCTTCCTCCCACAGTTCATTCGGGAATTGGGTAATTTCTAAATAAAGTCTCTCTCGATTACCCCCTCTCAACCCATTATGCGCCGTACCATCAAGCTTAGATTGATACCAATCAATCCAAAATTTCCAGTTAAAGTCATCAGCCAGTAAATTCTTTACCAACTCCCTCCACTCATAACCAAATGAAGAATCAACATTTAACCAAAGCGGTTGAGACGCTAGCAGAAAAGCCGCATCTCTCCTATCCCCTTGCCCATCCAACCATTGAGCATCGGTAACATAGGCAGCTCGGGAGAAATCGCCGACATTGGCTGCAAACTCGGCAGCATGGTCGGCAGCTTGAACCCCACTGCCGGCTAAAACGGCAGCATTAGTGGCATCGGCAGCATAAGCGGCATAAGCGGCAGCCCGGGCCGCATTGGCAGCATCCCTGACATATTCAGCAAGAACTGCGGCACGGGCGGCAACACGGGCGGCATTGCCAGCAGCATGTATTACGACTAGTTTTATTTCTGAGCTTAGTCCAACCACCGCCACATCAGAAATAAAACAAGCACGCAAAATACTGATTGTTAAGTGATCAAGAAGTTCCTCGTCAAAAGTCTCTTCCCTATAAACATGAATGAGAACAGGAATTATCCTAAGCGCCGCGCGTACTGCAATCGCCTGCGCCCAGCTTTTCGGCTTGTCTTCCAGCCATTTTTCCAACTCATCTGGGCTATTGATCTGAACTTGTTCTTCCACCCCGCCTCTCAAATCTTTAAACCTCCGCCATCCATCTCGCATCTCTCAGTCAAAAACAGAATATCACCCAAAAATTATTGCCTCAATACTTGTTTTATCCACGTACTCTTTAAAGAATAAAACTCACCATCCTCCCCAAGGTCATCCCGGACTTGATCCGGGATCCACTGCGGCACACTGAAGACTTCCCAATTGCGCTTAGAGTCAATAGGAGACTAGGCGCGAATGAAGCGAACAAATCATGCATCAGTTAAAAAGGAGAGATGGATCCCGGATCAAGTCCGGGATGACGAAAGCACGACCTCAGCGGACCATCAAAAAATCTCAAGATATAACAACTGACAAACTTAAAGCGCATATATATATAAGTATTAAGCAAGAACCACACGGGGAAACGGCCACAATGACAAAAGAAACCACAAAATCAATCGCAAAAAAGCTGGTCGCTTATTGTTCACAAAACGACGATGAGCGCTGCCTAAACGAATTGTATGATGAAAACGCGGTCTCTATAGAAGCAGCCACCATGCCTGGAAAAGAAAGCGCTGAAACCAAAGGCTTGGACGCCATCCGCGCCAAACATGAATGGTGGAACAATATCTTTGAGGTCAATTCCGCAGACGCCCAAGGCCCCTTTTTGCATGGAGATAATCGCTTTGGCGTCATCTTTTCATTCGACGCCACAAACAAAGAAACCAGCGAGCGCGAAAGCATGACCGAGCTGGGCATTTACACCGTTGAAAATGGCAAAATCATCAAAGAAGAGTTCTACTATAACACACCGTAAAGCAAATGTTTGCAAACCGTCCTCAAGCAGCCTGCTTTGCCCGAGCGGGTCGCTTCTTAAATCTACGCCGTTTCCCATCACTGGCAGCGGTTGCCGGATGGCCCTGTTTTGACGCACCGCCTCTTTTCTTACCAGTTGCTTGTTTGGAAACCTTCTTACTGTGCGCCCCCGGTTTACCCCCACGCCGTTTACGGCCTGGCTTCTTCTTGGCCCCGGCCTTTGGAGCACTTGGCACAGGCACATGATAGGCATGGCTCTCGTCAACCTCAATCGGCACGTCAATCAACCGCTCAATATCGCGTAGCAACACCACTTCTTCCATGTCACAAAAAGAAATCGCCGTACCAAGCTTGCCCGCCCGGCCCGTGCGGCCCACCCGGTGCACATAATTTTCCGGCTCCATCGGCAAATCAAAATTAATCACATGGGTAATGCCATCCACATCAATACCGCGCGCCGCCAAATCCGTTGCCACCAGCACTTTCACTTTGCCGTTGCGAAAATTTTTCAAAATCTTTTCGCGCTGGCGCTGACGCTTATCACCATGGATCGCATCAGCGGCAATATCTTGCCCACAAATCTGCTTAGCAAGCCGGTCAGCCCCCCGTTTGGTGCGGGCAAAAACCAAAGTCTTATCCAATGGCAAAGAAGTCAAAAGCTCAAACAACAAAGCCCGCTTATTACCGCGCGCCACAGACATCATTTTATGATCAATGGTCTCAGCAACGGTTGTTTTTTGTTCAATTTCTACATGAACAGGATCATCAAGCAAAGCCCGCGAGAGTTTCTTAATCTTAGGAGACATCGTGGCAGAAAACAAAACCGTCTGATGCCCCTCAGGCAAAGAGTTTGAAATGCTCATCACATCATTGATAAAGCCCATATCCAGCATCCGGTCCGCTTCATCAAGAACATAGGTGCTCGTATCTTCAAACCCAATTGCGCCAGAGCGCAAATGATCCATCAACCGGCCTGGCGTGGCGATCAAAACATCAACCCCGCGGCGCAATTTTTGAATTTGCGGGCCATAAGGCAAACCACCTGCGATCACTGTTGTCGTCACTTTTGTGCCACGCGAAAACTCTAAGATACATTTTCCAATTTGTTGCGCCAGCTCACGGGTAGGCGCCAAAATCAACGCTTTGCATCGATTAGGTCCAGGCTTGCCCGGGGTCTGCAATAATTTGTGCAACAAAGGCAAACTGAACGCTGCCGTTTTCCCCCCACCCGTATGGGCAATGCCCATCAAATCCGCGCCTTTAAGCAGCGGTGGAATGGATATTGATTGAATCGGAGTAGGGGCCGTAAAGCCTTCTCTTTTTATCGACTTTAATAAAGGACCAGCCAATCCAAGTTCAGCGAAATCTGACAAATCAGTTCCTTTCACGGAAAAAAAGCATACAATCATGGCCAAGGCCACGCCTTCAGGCCGTCCACCTAAAACCAAACAACTGATTTCAGGCCAAATGCTCAAAGTTCCGCAAACACTGAATAAGCTTTAAAGTTAAAATCAAAACGAGGCTTAAACCTTGGCAAAACCAGCCAAAGCCGTCAAAGCGGAAAATCAATTGTAGAATTGAAAAAAGCCGTGTCTTTAACAAACCCGGCAAGCAAGCTGCACAGTCATTGATTTAACAGCAAAAGTCAAGCACCAAAGCCAATGCGCATGCAGCCACAGTCAAGAAATTTCGAACAATGGTTGCCTGACAACAAAGAAACTCTAACCAAAAGTTCCCTCAGCCGCAATAATGTTAGGATGTTGGGTTTCAATTGAACCATTGCAAGCAAATCCCTTAAGAAATGAAAGTGCGAGCAAAACAAAAACTTCTATTTCAAAATTATTATCGATCTTTCAGGCACCCCATTCAAAATAAAAAAGATCCTTGAAAAAAACAAAGTCTGAAAAATACAAAGGGAAAAAATGATAACACCGCTTCAAAGAAAACGAATCACCAGCAAAAAATATTTGCGAAAAACAAGCTCAAACCCAAAAAATCGTATGGCAAATTTGTGACAGTTGCCAACAAATGCTATTCTAAAACCTTGCAAATGAATTTAAACACTTAAAAACAAGGGGTTGAAGCTGACAAGTTAAAAAAATTAACAATTTAGATTCAATTATATAGTTAGTCTTTCGAATCACTTTACTCAATAACTTCAGTGGGAAATACAATGGCTACAACAAAACGTACAACTAAAAAGGTTACGACAACCAAAAAGACGACGACCAAGCGGGCAACTGCAAAAAAGACGCCCGTAAAAAAAGCAACTGCTACAAAAGCGACAACAGCTAAAAAGGCACCAGCTAAAAAAGCACCTGCCAAAAAAGCTGCCACAGCTAAAAAGACAGTGGCTAAAAAAGCGCCAGCGAAAAAAGCTGTTGCTAAGAAGGCTCCGGCTAAGAAAGCGCCAGCGAAAA
>JANQQH010000401.1 GCA_028285025.1 Hyphomicrobiaceae bacterium
TACAGTTCTTTGCTCATTTTTAAATCTTGAAACAGCCAGACCATACGATCTAAAAACCAGCTCTTACCGATCATCGTCATCAGCGTGCCAAAAATTGTGAACCAAAGATGCAGAGTGACCAGCCCGTATAGCGCTAGGAGAAAACTTATGACCGTTACGACATTGAGATATTTAATGGCCCTCAGGTGATGAGAGGGAATGTCTTGCTTGGGATGGGTTAGCCAGACACGCTCGCCCAGCACAGCACGTGACGCCCAGTTTTTGGTTGATTTTGGTTTGGGGAAAATGCGTGGGTTGATCCATATCCAGACTATGACCAACATAACTAGTAATAACGCGTATGACCCAATCCAAATTCTTGACCAAACGGCCAATGCCAGTAAAGGAAGACTGGGATATCTGGTCCACACACTCCAAGGGTTGGCATGGCGGGCCCAGACCTGATCTGACATTTGGAACAACTTTTCAAGGGTATGGGCAATTCCCATTCTCTTTGTCCTGGCTTTATAGTTTTGACTTTACTAAATGTGGTCAATCTATCAGGAATACTTACCTATATCAAGAACAAAACAGGAACTCTTTGTTTATAACTTCCCCCTATAACGATAATGGCCAGTAATTTTAAAGCTCATAAGGTCATCATCAAGTTTAGGACCAAGACCTATATTGTGAACGATCATATAATTGCCTGACACACCGCGTTTGTCCGATACAATGGCAATGTGATCTTTGGAAAAGAATGATTCAGGAATATAATAAGTGACCAGATCACCTGGTTTGTAATCTTTCGGGTCTTGACTGACCGGCAATTGCGCGCCGACCCGTTTGAAGAATTTTCGCAATTCCCTGACCCTTCGATGGGTGATGTTTTTATCGCCTCCTATTTTTTGGTGCACCTCTTTTTGCAAATCAATGCCTACTTGCCGGTAGGCGCGAATGACCACATCGGTACAAACGCCAAAGTGGGCCGGGACATCGCCGTTGGGATAGGGGATGGCAAAATATTTGGGATTGTAAACGACAATGTGTTTGGTGCGCTCAAGAGCGGCTTTGGCAAGGCGTTGATAAAAATCCATTTCTGGTATTTTGGCTTGGGCTTGCTGTTTTTGGGCTTGGGCTTGAACCGAGACAAACTGAAAGCTTACTATGCTAAAAAGCGCTAAAATTTGGAAAACGAACACGAGGTGCAAACAGATTTTCCGCATGGGCTTATTATTCTTAGGGTTAGATTGACTTTGCTTCAAGGTGGTGCTGCCCTTCATTTTGCTAGTCCTATTGCTAGCCTTGATTCTTTTTATCGGGCTTAAAGTAAAGGGCGATTTGGGCGAGGGTTTGATATTTCTGCGAATAGCTCACGAAATTTTGCTCAAAAACCTCTGCAAATTCTTTAGTTATAAAATTAATAGGTCCTGTCCTGAGCCTAGCCTGTTTGCTGGCTTTGACTTTCCTTCACGGATTTTGTTTCATCCCTTTCCAGATATTTTTCAAGCACTGCATACAAAACCTGGCTATCAACCGGCTTGGCGACAATATCGTTGATGCCTGCCTCTTTATATTGTTTGACGTTCTCAGAGCTGGTACTGGCGGAAAAGGCAATAATGGGAATTGCTTTGACATTTTGCTCTTGCCAAAACTCATACAACTGCTTGGTGGTGACAACCCCATCGAGCACCGGCATCATGATATCCATTAAGATAAGGTCATATTTATTTTGCTCAACCTCACTTAGCGCAACATAACCATTATCGACGCATTCAAACGATAGTCCAAATTTGTCTAAATATATTTTAATCAGCATTTGATTGAGTTTATTATCTTCAACGACCAGAACATGGCCCTTTAGGGATGAAAAATTTTCTAGATCTTTTTCCTGCATTGCGTCTTGTTCACTTGAACTCTCAGCTTCAGATGTCAGGCTCTCAGTTTGCGTTTGCAAACGTGGCTCTGGCGCGCTCTTTTGCCCTTCTTCTTGGTGTGCTGTGCAGGTAAAATTGAAAACAAAAGTGCTGCCGCTGTTTAGATCACTTTGACATGTCAATTCACCATTTAGGCCTTTGGCGATTTGATTTGCGATCCATAAGCCAAGGCCCGAACCGGGTATTGCTTTTTCAACCACATTATTGGCTTGTACAAATGGTTCAAAAATATGGTCTTTCTCAGCTTTGCTAATGCCGATGCCGGTGTCTTTTATCTGGATTGAGATTGACCATTCCTCATTTTGTAGCTCTTGCCCGGTGACTGATAAGTCAATGGAGCCCTCATTGGTGTATTTAAGCGCATTGTTGGCAAGGTTGTTAATGACTTGGCTTAAACGATGAGGGTCTGTGATGATCTTGGGTGGCAGATCAGGTGACATCTGAGCTTGGAAGCTTAATCCCTTAGCTTGGGCTTGAGGGGCAATCGAGACTGCCATGGAGGATAAAAATGGAATGAGTTCAACAGGCTTGGGGTCGAACTCTAAATGTTCTGCATCATGCCTGGCAAAGGTCAGCATATCTTGAGTGGCTCTGACCAAATTTTCAGCGGCAAAAGACAGCGTGTTCACATAATGAGATTGAGTTTCATTCAGGTCGGTATTTTTTAACAGCTCTGACATGGCCATGATTGCCCCGATTGGCGTTTTAATTTCATGGCTGACAAGGGCTAGCAACTGTTGTTGGTTTTGTTGCTGGCTTTGCAGTTGCTTTACTTGTTCTTGAAACTGGTGTTGTTCCTGCTCACTGCTCGTTTTCTGATTTGGCTTAACGGGCTGAATGATGAGTTTTTGGGTCATGCCGTCTCACATAGTTTTCTTTAAAGTCTTTGCCACGTCACTATGATCAAGGGATTTTCTTTATTTTCAGCTAAAAACCATGCGTTTAAGTCCTTTTTTTTCGTCCGTTTGCAGATGTTTTATCTGGCATTTTTCTTTTTTTACATTCGGTTCATCAGCTCTTCTAATGATTTAATGCCATTATTTGCGGCGTCTCTAATGGTTTTAGCGCTCAAGCCTTGTTTGCGAAGCTCATAAAGACTGGGGTGGGCTTGGGATTTTGATAATTTTTTGCCGTCCCACATGATTAAATCATGATGATGATAATGCGGGGGTGCAATTCCTAAATTCACTTGCAGAATGCGGTGAATGTCGGTTGCTGCCTGCAAATCCTTACCACGACAAATATGGGTGATGCCTTCAAGATGATCATCAACAACAACAGATAGATGATAGCTTGTGGGGATGTCTTTACGGGTAATGATGACATCGCCCCAGCGCTGAGGATTTTTCACCTGAGTTGGCTGCACAGGCTTTAGAGGAGCATGGGCTTGATAGGTTTGGTAGGTTAAACTTTCTTGTCTGTCCAATTGTTTTGCGCGCTCAATGGCCCGATCCAGATGTAATCGCAACGCATATGGCTCGCCTGCTTGCACTCTTGCTTGGGCCTTTTGAGGCTTTAAGTCTTTATAAAAGCCGGGGTATAACAAACCACCATCAGGATCTCTTGGCGGGTTCGTTTTGTCTTGCCAATAGGTTTTTATGTCCCCCCTGGTGGCAAAACAAGGGTAAAGCAAGCCTGCTTGGCCCAATTGATCAAGGGCTTTTTGATAGCTTTCCATATGCTTTGACTGGCGCCGCACAGGCTCGGGCCATTGTAAACCTAGCCAATGTAAATCGCGGAAAATGGCTAAGATGTATTCTTTTTTAGAGCGGTGCTTGTCTATATCTTCTATGCGTAGATGAAAGTTTCCGCTTAAGGCCTGCGCCACTTGGGCGGTTAAAAGGGCTGAATAGGCATGGCCAAGATGTAAAAGCCCATTTGGACTTGGCGCAAACCTTAATTTGGCCTGTTTGTTTGTATTTTGACCATATATCACCGACTTATTGACCTTTTTTATTTGTAATGATACAAGGCGGGCATGAGTTTTTGCTGCTCTTTGTTCAAGTGTTGAATTGTGCGTTTATGTTGGTCTTAGACTTTAAGCCTTTTCACCTAAAACAGGGCAGTTTTGCTTTTAAAGCATAAAATTTTAAGCTTTAAGCGCGGTTTTAAGCCTCTTCCACTTTCAATTTCTTAGGTGTTTATGACACCATGGAGAGGTTTTTGCTAATTGATTTTCGCGCATTGGCTTGAAAACGATGCAATACTATTTTCTAACACTGATTGATACAATAAGGATTTGCCCGCATGGCCAATACCAAATCGGCAAAAAAAGCCATTCGTAAAATTGCTCGTAAAACGGCAGTGAATAAAAATCGACGCACTCGCATGCGCACCTTTATCCGCCAAGTGGAAGAGGCAATCGCTGCTGGTGACCAAACACAAGCGCAAGCAGCCCTTGTGGCGGCCCAACCAGAAATTATGCGCAGTGCTCAAAAAGGCATTTTGCATAAAAACAGTGCCTCTCGCAAAATTTCTCGCCTATCTGCGCGGGTGAAAGCTTTGAGTGCTTAAAAACTTTACGCTGATGCTTGTCATTTTAGCGTGTTGTATTTTTGAAACAGCTGACTTTAATCAGCTGTTTTTTTTTGCCTGATTTTATCAATTTAATGTTTAGTTTTTTCAAGCTTTTAACCGTTTAATGCCCTTGAGACCCCAGGGTCATTAAGGGTGTGTTTGACCTTGCTGTTTAAAAAAATTGTGTCCTCTTAAATCTCTTTCTTGACAGGCCTTTTTTCAGGCTAAATTTATTGAGTCTAAAAAAAATGATTGAATCCCAATATGTTGGTTAAGATAACCTTGATTAGAGTGGTTCAATGGTTAAGATTTGGGCAGCTTCCCATATCCTATGTAACGAATTTGTTACGCTCTTCTGGGGCTTGTCAGGTCAATAAGGCCTGTGTATAGTCACTTCAAGAGTTGGGTGCTAATAACGCTTTATCTTAATATTCTTTAGATGATTTTGCTAAAAATATAATTATGCTCCTTAGTTTTAAGGTTTGACAGTAACTGAGTTCAGCTACTGATGTTTATTTTTTTGCTGAAGACAATTTAAAATCGTCTTTTTTACTTTGAATGCGTTGCATCATGCGTTTTTTATTTGTTTTTGACAAAGAAAGACTTGTGGCAACTAGAGATAATATTTAAATTTACTATTTAGAAGGAATTCAATTTATGGCTTGTTGGTTTGACAGGAATGGATGAAAGCCGACAAGAAAAATGAAGAAGGAAAAGGTTAATTTTTGGCTGTTTTTGTTGCCAGTTTGCTAATCTTATTTCGTTTTGTTTCTTGCGAAAAAGTTACGCAAGACGGTTTTTTCAGGTATCTGGAACTTTGAAGCAAATGTTGGTTTCATCATTAAATTTTTGATGCGTGATTGAGGGATTTTGAGGTTAGTGGATAAAGAGGCAGGTTTTGCAATAAAGACTTCCTTTTTCAATCTTACAGTTTTTGCGAACCATATAAGTAACTTTTTTAATTGGGGTCTTTTGATGAAATCAAGATCTAATCGAGTTTTTCTAAAGGAGTTTGAACAAGTGCGGCAAAGCTAGTTTTAGCTAAAATATTTAATAACATGCATCTTGTTTTTATAAAAAAGTGAACTGGATGCAATTGAGTCCGGCCTGTGGCCTCACCTTATAAAAGTTTGGTATTGCGGTTTGTTTTAAGGTGAAAGGTTGGGATTTAGTAAATGAGGGTATGGCGCTTTCTTAAAAGCTTGCCAAAACAATAATAAGCCTTAACAGGCTTTATTCGTCGGGGTGACTATCGTGAACAAAGATAAGGAACAAATTTGGAGCCGAGTTGTGTCGCGGTTACGTGCAGAACTGGGTGAAGAGATTTTTACAAGCTGGTTTGGAAGGGTGGAATTTGAAGGTCTGGATGATGGTGTTTTAAAACTTTCTGTTCCCACTCGGTTTTTAAGAAAATGGCTGATTTCACACTATTATGATCGGGTGCTGAATATTGCCAGCCACGACTATAAGAAAATAGAAGAAGCTATCAATTCGATTGTATTTTCTGTGCGCCAACCGATTGCGGTTAAGGATTCTGGTGAAGTTGGTGTTAGCACTAAATCTGCTCCGCAAAAACGGGGCAGTGTTGGGGTCTCTGCGTCGAATGGTGTTTTCAGTGATGGGGCAGATGAAAACTTTACGGAATATGAAGGGTTTCAAGGCTCACCGCTTGATCGCCGGTTTACGTTTGAAAGTTTTGTCACTGGTGGGTCTAACCGGTTAGCGTTTGCAGCGGCCAAACAAGTGGCAGAACAGTTGGGCCAGCAAAACATGCGTTTTAACCCGCTGTATGTGCATTCATCAGTTGGCCTGGGCAAGACCCATTTGCTGCATGCCATTGCATGGGATGTGACCAAACGAAACCCGCAAGCGCGGGTGCTTTACTTAACTGCAGAGCGGTTTATGTATAGCTTTATTGATGCGCTGCGCACGCGTGATGCGCTGGCCTTTAAAGACAAACTGCGCGGTATTGATATTTTGCTGATTGATGATATGGAATTTTTGCAAGGCAAAGCCACGCAACAAGAATTTGGCCACACGCTGAATTCGCTGATAGATAGCAACAAACAGGTTATTGTTGCCTCTGACCGAGCGCCAACACAATTGGAAAGCCTTGATGCCCGCATGCGTTCGCGCCTTGGTGGTGGTTTGGTGGTTGAGATTGAACAGCTTGACTTTGATCTTCGTTTGCAGAT
>JANQQH010000452.1 GCA_028285025.1 Hyphomicrobiaceae bacterium
TCAAATGCTGATGATGCTGCGGCTTAAAGCACTTACATTTTAAAGGCTAACGGGTGCGCCTTGTGAAAGCATGCCGCCTCTAATAATCCGGCCATAGACCCCAAAATTATCGTTGCCAAACTGTTGGTTTAAAGCGCCTGCTAACGAACGTCCTCTGTTTGCCGTTTTAAGATCAACATTAATGGCCGCACATCGGCTTGTTGGGCTGACAATCTCAATCTCTACATCGTTTGTCTTTAGCGTGCGGCCCACCCATTTTGTCTCGACCCAAGGTTCTAACCCTTTAATATGAATATTGGCGCGAAAACGATTTGGATCAATCGGCTCATTCATCATCTGACCAAGAGCTGTGACAGATGACAAATTAATAATATGCACCAAAGGCTCAGCCATATCTGTAAAATGATGGTTATCAGCCCTTTGAATGCGCGGCGGCCCCTTTAACTCATTGGACATAAAGGCGGCAAAAAATTGCTCAACCATATTTCGGCCAAGGGCTGTTGAAAGATTCCCTTTTGCTACCTGGCGGTCTTGGCGCAAAATGGTGAGGGTGTGGCTTGTCTCATCAAAATCTATAGATAATAGAGCTAGCCGTTCATCGCGCATAAGATTAAGGAAATTCACCTTAGGCAAATGTTTTGGGGCATGGCTATCGAATTGGGTGGGGCCATTTTCAATGGCATACACTCGATCAAATGGGAAACACCTCTTAGGTTCAACCGTTACACTTTCTATGGCCTGACCGGCCAAGCCTTTTACGGGAAAACGCCACAGGCTTGCAATTGAACACTGTATTTGGGGCAAATCAGCACTTCCATTAGCCATCATTAAAGTCTTCTAACCTTTTTTAAAATGAAACCTATTTACCCCTTATAAACATCGTCGTTAGAACGATTGTTTACAAAGTAAATTCTGCCAAACTTTTTAACCCGTTAGCCTCTTTAAATGCAAGAAACATACCTTATATTTTTTAAAGAGACGATAGCCAATTGCCTTTGAGGGGTTGACTAGTCTTGCTCAAGGTTTTTACTTTTTTTACCAGAACAAAAAGAAAGTCAAATTTTTTAAGTTATAGGCTTTATCGTTAAACTATATCTTTGCAAGTAGAGGTGTTGGCGGTATCGCCAAGTTGTTAGACGTAATCGGTTCGCCAGTTTAAGGGGATCAATTGCGGGCATTTGAGGCAAAAAATATGAAACAAGATCGTTATACAGAACGTGCAAAAACCATCATCCAAGCGGCTCAACAAGATGCTTTGGCAGAAGGGCACCAACAATTCACCCCTTTGCACTTGCTTAAGGCCTTGCTTGATGATCAAGACGGTCTGACCTTTAATTTGATTTCTAAAGCTGGCGGTAATGCACAAATGATTGTGGCACAAACGAGCGATGCCATTGCCAAACTGCCTAAGGTGAGCGGGTCTGGCGCGGGCCAACTTTATATTACGCCTGAGATGTCCAAACTGTTCAAGACAGCTGAAGAGGTGGCAGAAAAAGCCGGTGACAAATTCGTCACCACAGAACGCTTATTGCTCGCCACTGCTTTGGATTCAACCTCTGATGCAGGGCGTATTCTTAAAGCTGGCGGTCTTGCCCCGCAAAAGCTTAATGAGACCATCAATGACGTTAGAAAAGGGCGTACAGCCGACAGCGCCACGGCCGAGGAAAGCTATGATGCGCTTGAGCGCTATGCGCGTGATTTAACCCAAGAAGCGGCCAATGGCAAACTTGATCCGGTGATTGGGCGGGAAGAAGAGATCCGCCGTACGGTTCAAGTGCTCTCACGGCGGACCAAAAACAACCCGGTGCTTATTGGCGAACCTGGTGTTGGTAAAACCGCTATCATTGAAGGTCTTGCCTTGCGTATTGTCAATGGCGATGTGCCTGAAAGTCTTAAACAACGCCGTTTGCTCGCCTTGGATATGGGCGCCTTGATTGCCGGGGCCAAATATCGCGGGGAATTTGAAGAGCGTTTGAAAGCCATTTTGCAAGAAGTTCAAGCGGCAGACGGCGGTATTATCTTGTTTATTGATGAAATGCACACCCTAATAGGGGCTGGCAAGACAGATGGTGCCATGGATGCCTCTAACCTTCTCAAACCCGCTTTGGCGCGCGGCGAACTGCACTGTGTGGGTGCCACCACGCTGGATGAATACCGCAAACATGTTGAAAAAGATGCCGCGCTTGCCCGGCGCTTCCAGCCGGTGTTTGTGTCAGAGCCAAGCGTTGAAGACACCGTATCAATATTGCGCGGGTTAAAAGAGAAGTATGAACTTCACCATGGTGTGCGCATTTCTGACAATGCCTTGGTGGCGGCTGCGACCTTGTCAAACCGCTATATCACTGACCGCTTTTTGCCAGACAAAGCCATTGACCTGATGGATGAAGCGGCCAGCCGGTTGCGTATGCAAGTGGAATCAAAGCCAGAAGAACTTGATGAACTTGACCGGCGCATCATCCAACTGAAAATTGAACGCGAAGCGTTGAAAAAGGAAGATGATGAAGCCTCAAAAGAGCGCTTGAACAGATTGAGCGAAGAACTGGCTAACTTGGAAGAGCAATCTCAAGCGTTGACCCAGCGCTGGCAGCAAGAAAAATCTAAACTGTCAGATGAAAACAAGCTCAAAGAGCAACTGGACCAAGCACGCAATGAGCTCAGTCAAGCTCAGCGGGCTGGTGATTTGGCCAAGGCTGGCGAGCTTTCTTACGGTGTTATTCCCGATCTGGAAAAACAGCTCAAGGAAGCGGCTGAAACACAAGGGACAAGCAAGGATCTTATGGTGGAAGAAGTTGTCACTGACACGCATATTGCCGGTGTCGTCTCTCGCTGGACAGGTGTGCCGGTTGACAAGATGCTTGAGGGCGAACGGGAAAAACTCTTGAAAATGGAAGAGGCCCTGGCCAGCCGGGTCATCGGCCAGCAAGAGGCGGTGCAATCTGTTTCAACCGCTGTGCGCCGCGCCCGTGCCGGATTGCAAGACCCAAACCGCCCTATTGGCTCTTTTATGTTCCTGGGGCCAACCGGGGTTGGCAAAACCGAACTCACCAAAGCCTTGGCTGAATTTTTGTTTGACGATGACACAGCGCTTGTCCGCATCGATATGTCAGAATTTATGGAAAAGCACTCTGTTGCCCGCCTTATTGGCGCGCCTCCTGGCTATGTTGGTTATGAAGAAGGCGGTGTGCTCACAGAAGCAGTTCGGCGGCGGCCTTATCAAGTGATCCTGTTTGATGAGATTGAGAAGGCGCATTCTGACGTGTTTAATGTGCTGTTGCAAGTGCTCGATGATGGCCGCCTTACTGATGGGCAAGGGCGTACTGTGGACTTTCGCAATACCCTCATCATCATGACCTCTAACCTTGGCGCTGAGTTCTTGGTTGACTTGAAAGAAGAAGACGATGTGGAACTGGTTGAAGCGCAAGTGATGAAAACAGTGCGCGGTCATTTCCGCCCTGAGTTCTTAAACCGGGTGGATGAAGTGATCTTGTTCCATCGCTTAAAACGCGCGCAAATGTCTGGCATTGTCAAAATCCAAGTTAAGCGTTTGCAAAAACTGTTAGATGAAAAGCAGCTCACGCTTGATTTATCTGACAGCGCTATCGAGTGGCTTGCCAATAAGGGGTATGATCCTGCTTATGGCGCGCGGCCTTTAAAACGGGCCATCCAGAAACATGTGCAAGATCCGCTGGCCGAAAAAATCCTTGCTGGTGAGATTAAGGATGGGGAGACCATTGTTGTTGATGTGAGCGATGATGATTTGTCCTTTGCCAGTGAGCAAAGGGAAGCAGCGTAATGAAATTCGGATAAAAGTCCTTCGCTGGCGCTCAGTGTACTTTTATCTGGTTTTCAATATGGTGTTGAACCACCTTGGGAGTGACTTGGTGGTGGTTCAACGCCTTTATTTGTGTTTTGAAGCAATTGTGGTTAGCCACTTACGAGCTTGCAGTTCATTCATGTGAAGATCTGAATATTGTTTGGATCCACTTGACCTCTGACTATCATTTTCATAAGTGATTGTTTTATTATTGTTTTTTATATCTTCAGCATAAGAGAACAAATCTATTCCAGCAGCTTCCCAAAACTCTTTTTTGATTATTTCTAAGGGCATAATTTCTGACCAATCACTATTTGTAACTGGCCTGCCTTTAAAAATAATTTTCTCTTCAATCGCCGCCTCTCTTAAAATTCTATCAAATTTATATGGATGATCGTGTTCAGTATCCTCAGTCTCTTCTGTGGCTTCACCTATTCTCCAACCATTTGATATTGCAACTTCGATGAAACGTACTAATTCTATAAAATTTCCAGATGGTGCTAAAAACTCGCCGAATGTTGGAAATTTCCAGTGCCTTTCACGCATATAAAAAAACAACTTAAATGAAAGCCATAAAAAAATAAGGACTAACACCTGTGCCCAGGAAACTTTAGACGATAAAACTCTTAATAGGGTATCTATCATATTTTTCTCTTGTTTTTGGGTACCCTATAAACAACCCCCTCTTGCAGTACAGTCCCAAGCCTGCTAGCTCCTGTTACGATCAGGCCCTCTTTTGGTGCCAAAGCCAAATTTGTTACAAATTGTGGGATGGTTTTTATGGTCTTTTCCAGTTTTCCCCATAGATCAAAAATGAGAATCTGTCCGGCTCCATAGTGGGCGACATAAATTTTCCCATCTTTGCCAATCTCAATCCCGTCCGGCCCGATTTGTGCCCTTGTTAGGAGAGCATTGTTTTTATTTTCACTGGGTGGTTTCGGCAGGGTGATGAAGATCTTGGCCTTACCGACATTGCCCGCTTGCTTGATTTGATATTTCACAACACGATTGGCAAGATGCTCGGCCAAATAAAGATGGTTGTTAAAAATCGCAACGCCATTAGGGTAAATGAGCCCGTCTTTCAGTTTTATAACGTCACCCTTGGCATTTAAATAAAACAACTTACCCATCGGTTGATACCGCTTGGCGAAGTGCCCTGGGGCTGTGATATAAACCCCGCCGTTTTCATCTTTGACGCTATCATTGGGGTGAAAAATTTTTGTGCCGTCTCGGGCTTTTTTGATTGCGCGTATTTTTTTGCCCGCCCGGTTGGTGATAATCAGCTGATCTGACAAATGACAAAGGATTACAATTTTGTCCGCTTTAAAAGCAGCAAGAGATGTTGGCCCGCACCCTGGCTCGTAATAAAATTGTTTGGGCTTTTTTTTACCCCCCTGTTGCCAGTTTACCTTCATCACCCTGTTTCGGGTCATCTCGGTGTAATAAAGATCCCCCTCAATAAACACCGGCCCTTCTGGATAGCCGGCTTTTTGCGCGATGATTTGTTCTTGGCGTGCCGACGCTTGATCTGGCAAAGTCACGCCCGTGCCAACACAGGCGCTAGCAATCAATAAGATGGCGGTTGAAGGGCGCCGAATGCGGGCCAGCAAACAAAGACAAAGCGCGATGCCCAATACGATCGCCAAGCTTTGGGTTAGAATGCGTGTGCCAAACAGGGGGATCAGATAAAAAGAGGTTAGCAGGGTCCCAAAAATATTGCCAAAGGTTGAAACGGCAAAAATTGTTCCTGAGACGCGCCCTGTTTGATGTAGATCTGACAAAGTGCGCCCGATGGCAATCGGTGTGAAGGTGGAAAGACAGGCGACTGGCGGCCCCGTGATTAAAAACGCGCCGATGAGAGCGCCTAATTTCACATCTTCAACCGCGCCAACAACCCACTCTAAGACAGCGTCGACAAACAAGGGCAAGGCCAGAAGATAAAGGGCGGCGACAATAATCAAGCTTTCCAGAACATAGGGAAACGATATTTTATCAACGCTATAGCCGCCGGCGAAATAACCGGCCATCATGGCCAACAACACAATCGAAATTAATGCAGACCAGGTAAAAATCGTCCCGCCAAAATAAGGATTGAGATAACGGCTTGCCAGCATCTCCAGCGACATAATCGCTGCACCAACTGTAAATGCGGCCAATAAGGTCAACCATAAATTATATTTCATTGATAAACTCTCAAACTATAAACGTGGAAGTTAAGGCACACGCTAAGTCACATTAGGGCTTTCTCTTTTTATTGTGGCTTTTAATCTCTTTTAACGTGTTTACTGGGGCAAAATCATCTGTCAGCGCAGGCTGCTTAGCATCATAGTCTAACAACATGGCGCGCTCTTCTATCAATTCAGGGATCGAATAACGAAACTGATATTTGCTCTGTATTTGTTCCGCGCGTGCCAACAAGTCTTTCATTGTTTTCGCCGCCCCGTCATAGGCCACCGCAACAACATTGCCGCCTGCCCGATAGACATCGACCTGATCGAAGACATCGGTCAGTGTTGCAATGGTTCGATCATAAAGCATTGTTGAGGGTTCAATGTTTTGCACCACAACACCGCCCTTTTGCAGCCGTTTCTTGGCCAGGTGAAAAAATTCCTTGGTCATTAAATGAAACGGCACAAACGGCCCGCGGTAGGCATCGATGAAAATAATATCATGCCGGGCTTTATTGCGTAGCAAATGCACCCGCCCGTCCATGGTAAAGATCTTGAAGCGCTTTGATTTATCCAGCCCATAATATTTTTTGGCCAAGCGAACAATTTCAAAATCAAGCTCAACCGCGCTGATTTGCAATTGCGGCATGAATTCATGCAAATACCAACTGGTGGAGCCACCGCCCATTCCAATCATCAAAGACGACTTAAGTTGGTTTGGATAGGCCAAGCCAATGGTGAAACTTTGCGTATAGGCTATGGGGAGTTCTGTTAAATCATCCGGGTTTCGCCGGCTTTCAATGTAGCGGCGATTTTTATGGCCGAAAGCAAGGGTGATATAGGGCGCTTTTTTATACACAAAGATGGTGTTGTAGGGTGATTCTATCGTCTCCAACAGGGTTTCAGCCTTGGCTGTAACAAGTGAAAAGCCAACAAAATCAATTATAAAAAATAGGAAAATGAGACAACGGATCATGGTAACCTTTAATGAAATTCAACAACTATATAGACTAAGCAAGGCCCTAGTTACAAATAAAGTTTATATCGATTATGTCATTTTTGATGGATACACACGATATGCTCTAATTTTTGTTTATGCGTGTCATTTTTTCAAAAACCGGTGTCCGCTTTTGAATGAAACGCGCTTTATGCGTGTCATATTTCCCAAAACCGGCATCCATTTTTGGGTGACACACACTAAATGACAAAAATTTAATATACCCCGTCTGGAAATTTTTTTCTCATTATTTTATAGTTACGTTAATCGCTAAATTTTGAGCTGGGAGAAGAAAGATGATGATACGTTGGCTATCGCTTATTGTGAGCACATGTGTATTTTTAAGTTTAACGTCTCCGTCTTATGCCAAGCGCATCGCCTTGGTCATCGGGAACAATGCTTATGACAATGTCACCCGGTTAGAAAAGGCCGAAAATGATGCTGAAAGCATTGGCCAAGCGCTCAAAGGCATTGGCTATTCTGTGATTATGCAAAAAAACCTCAATCGCAGAAAATTCAATCAAAATATGCAACTGTTTTTATCCCAGTTAGAAGCTGGCGATGAGGCCTTGTTTTTCTTTGCTGGGCACGGTGTTGAAATTCGCGGCGAAAATTATCTGCTGCCTACCGATATTCCTGATGCGTCCCCTGGCCAGGAAGCCTTTGTGAAATCTGAAGCAATTGGTGTGAATTATATTTTAAGTGAAATTGGCCGCCGCAAAGTGCGTCTTTCAGTGCTTATTCTCGACGCTTGCCGCAACAATCCGTTTAAATCAGCTGGCACCCGTAGCTTAGGGCGCACGCGTGGGCTTGGTACCATGGAAGCCCCGCCTGAGGGCACATTTATTCTATATTCCGCCGGCTTTGGTCAATCTGCCCTTGACCGGTTGGATGACAATGACCCACACCCTAATTCAGTGTTTACCCGCTCATTGGTGCCGATGCTACAAAAGCCAGGCTTAACGCTCTCAGATGCGGCCCGTCAATTGCGCCGCAAAGTTATGAAGCTGGCCGCGACCGTTAGTCATGAACAACGCCCAGCTTATTATGATGAAGTTTTGGGAGATTTTTATTTCACACCGCCCCCTGCTGGCGAATCACAGTTGGCAGTCCCTCAGGTGGTTGCAAAACCACCTATGGTAAACCCCCATACAAAAGGCACGTGCGGCATTTGGCCACAAATTGCCACCTCAGCCACCCATGCTCAAGTTCAAGCGTTTCTGGCTGAATGTAAAACCGGTATTTATTCAACGTTGGCCAAAGCACGGCTGAAAGAATTAAGACCCAAAGGTGGCGGCAAGCTGGCTCTTTTACCTCCTAAAATTAAAAACCCAGTTCAAAACGAGGGCGATAAAGAAGAAGCTGAGCGGTTGTTTAATAAAGCTTGGAATCTTTATAACGGCAAGAATGGCGAACGCCTGGATTATTATGAAGCTGTTCGTCTTTACCGCAAAGCTGCTGAAATGGGCCATAAAAGCGCAAAAGTTAATCTTGGCTACGCCTATGAAAACGGCAGAGGAGTTGGGCGCGATTATTATGAAGCGGTGCGCCTTTACAAAGAAGCTTCTGAGATGGGTGAAACGCAAGGCATGACCAACCTTGGCTTTATGTATGAACAAGGCAATGGCATTGAGAAAAGCCTGAACCAAGCTGTTTATTGGTACCGTAGAGCGGCTGAATCTGGAAATTATAATGGTATGACCAATTTGGGTTATATGCATGAAATGGGTCGTGGCACGAAAGTTAATTATAAAGAAGCGGTTAAATGGTATCGCAAAGCAGCCGACGCTGGCACTGCGCGTGCACAAAATAACCTGGCCTATATGTATCTTAATGGGCGCGGTGTTAAAACCAATAATAAAAAGGCAATGTCACTTTACAGGAAAGCTGCTAACAAAAACTTTGCCAATGCCATGTATATGATCGGCTATATGCATGAACTGGGCAAAGGCGTAAGGCGCAGTGGTAAGCAAGCCGCCCCGTGGGTGATGAAAGCTTTAAAAGCACGCCATGCTTTTGCTGTCAAAGAAATGACGACAAATGCCACAGGTTGGTCCTTGGCCTTCCGCAAAGAACTGCAACGCTTGATGTCCAATGAAGGATACTATCATGGTGCTATTGATGGTAAATTTGGGCCAGGCACCTTTACAGCAGTAAGAGCTGTTGCAGGGCAATAAGCTGGTTGGTATAGTGCTCCTTACAATTACAGTAAGGAGGGGTGCAGGTGGACAATACTTTCCGATACAAGAAAAGTGGGTGGTCTTTGCTTGACATTTTAAATGGGTTTTCTTGTCTACGTTTAAAACCCATTTTAACTGCTTTTGGCTTGGCTGGTTGTTTTTTCCTAATCGGCTGCCAAGACCCTCCCCAAAAAGAAGCCAAGCCGGTCATTCGCGCCATTAAGCATATGACCTTAAAATTAAAACCCACCAATCAAGCCCGGGTGATTGCAGGGGTTGTTAGCCCTGTTGTGCAAACCAATGTCTCTTTTGAGATTTCTGGACAAATTCAAAAATTAAATGTCTCTGTTGGCGACCGGGTTAAAAAGGGCGATATCCTTGCTGAGCTGGACCCGCAAACTTATGAGCTGAATTTGCAAAGTGCTGAAGGAGCTTTAAAAAGCGCGCAAGCAAGTTTGGCTGATGCCAACAAGAAATTTAGCCAGCAAAGCGAGCTTTATAAAAAGGAATTCACCACCAAAACCAATTATGACACCGCCCTGGCCACTCTTGAAAGCGCCAAAAGCCAAGTTTCGATTGAACAAAGCCGGGTTGATATTGCCAAACGTAATTTGACGAAAACCAAATTACGTGCTCCGTTTGATGGGGCTATTTCTGAAAAAAGCTCTGATGTGTTTGAAGAGATTACAGCAGGTACACCCATTGTTGTTTTGCACACGGAAGGGAATTTTGAAGTTGATGTTTCTGTTCCAGAAACTTTGGTCAATGAAATACATGTTGGCGATAAGGTTGAGCTTAAACTTTCCTTAGGGGAAGGAGCCCCGTTTCAAGGTTATATCAAAGATATTGGCACTCAAGCTGGCCAGGCTAATGCCTTTCCTGCAACCATTGCTTTAGATGAAAAAGTTAATGGGCTACGCCCAGGCATGAGTGTTGAAGTCACTTTTGAATTTGCCCAAAACCAAGATGTTGAAACCTTTAATGTGCCCTTAAGTGCGGTGACCCCTTCTGCAACCCCTAATAAAGAATACATGTTTGTTTTTAATAAAGACAAACAATATGTGGAACGCCGTAACGTTACCGTCGTCAATATTCGCGATAACTTATTGATTGTGAAGGGTAATATAAAAGAAGGCGATATTGTTGCGACAGCTGGTTTGTCATTCCTGGTTGACAAAATGCCTGTTCGTTTAATGAACGGTCAATAAGGTGGACCTCTCATGAGAAATTTAACCTCGTTCGCTCTTAACAATAAGGCCGTTGTTTTATTTTTTACATTGCTTATTTTGTTTGCTGGGCCCTTAAGTTATCAAACCCACCCCTCACGTGAAGACCCTGAAATTGCGATCCGTACTGCGGTTGTCACAGCTCGGTTTTCTGGCATGTCTCCTGTGCGGATGGAAAATCTCATTACGCGGAAAATTGAAGAAAAAATCCGTGAGATCCCTGAAGTTGAACATATCATATCTACTGTTCAAAATGGCTATACCATTGTTCGGGTCAACGTTTATGAGCGTTATTCAGACATGGCGCCTATTTGGATTGATTTGCGCAATAAGATGGACGATGTCAAAGGCGATTTGCCTGATGGCACTCAAGGCCCCTTTGTGAATGATGATTATGGGGATGTGGCCATGGCCACCATTGCCATGACAGCAGACGGTTTCTCCTTGTCTGAAATGCGAGAAACGGCAAGAGAGACAAGAAACAAACTTTATCAGGTTCAAGGCGTACGCAAAATCAGACTATTCGGAGTTGAGCCAGAGCGCATCTTTGTTGAGGTCGATAATATTCGCTTGTCACAATATGGTATCTCAGCAACTGATATTATTGATGCAATTTCTAAACAAAACATCATCTTACCTGGCGGCACAATTAACACTCAAGGCCAGAGCTTTTATATCGAGCCAACCGGTAATTTTGAAACCCTTGAGGACATTGCCAATTTACAAATTCAAATTCCTGACAAAGTCGGGCAAATTGCTTATCTAAAAGACATTGCCAAAATCAGCCGTGGTTATGCTGACCCACCGCAATCGCCTGTTTTTTACAATGGCAAACCAGCCATAATCATTTCTGTTTCAATGATTGATTTATTTGACAGCTTTGAATTTGCTGATGCCTTGAAAGCCAAAGTCAAGCAAGTGGAAAATACTCTGCCCATTGGTTATAAATTTGATTACATCACCTTTCAAACCAATGAAATCAGCACCGCGATTAGCGGGGTTATGAACAATCTGTATCAAACAATCGCTATCGTGCTGATTGTGGTTATGGTTTTTCTTGGTTGGCGTACTGGACTTTTGGTTGGCGCCATGGTGCCACTGGTTATGCTGGCCACGATTTTGATCATGCGCTATATGGACATTGAATTAGAACGCATGTCTTTGGCCACCTTGATTATTTCGCTTGGCCTTTTGGTCGATAATGGCATTGTGATTTCAGAAGAAATTGGCCGCCGTCTCACGCTGGGGCAAGAGCGATTAAAAGCCGTTATTCATTCTGGCCGGGATATGTCTATTCCCCTTCTCACATCCAGTTTAACAACCGTTTTTGCCTTTATGCCGCTTATGCTGGCTGATAGTGCAGCTGGTGAGTATACCCGTTCTATCTCACTTGTGATTGCCATTACCCTGATCAGTTCATGGGTGCTTGCCATGACGACTATGCCTGTTTTTTGTTATTGGTTTTTTAAAGCTGGGCCAGCGGTTGATGAGAGCAGCTATTTTGATACCCCCCTGTTTAGAGGGTATCGGAGCTTACTAAAACTGATCTTGGAATGGCGCTGGATCTTTTTGCTTGGCATCATTGTCTTGCTCATTTCTAGTTTGAAATTATTTTCTTATGTGCCGAAAGTGTTTTTCCCAAACTCTGAGCGCACACAATTACAAATCCAAATTGATGGCCCGGTTGGCAGCAATGCCAATCACATTTTGAAAGCCATCAAACCCTTGAGCCAATGGCTTATGGATAAAAAGGAAAATCCTTCTGTTGTTAATCATGTTGCTTATGTTGCTGATGGGGGCCCCAGATTCTATCTCGGGCTTGATCCAATTGATTCTGACCCGTTTCGTGGTTACATGATTGTTAATCTCAAAACCCCGCAAGATGTTCAAGTGGTTCTTGAAAAGGTCAGGGCCTTTGCTGCCAATACTTTGCCCAGCGTGCGTGTCATTCCAAAAGCCATGTCTCTTGGACCAGGCGAAGCTGGTTTGGTGCAATACCGCATTTTCGGACCAGATGATAAAAAGTTAAAGACTTATGCTGGTGAGTTGCAAGCTGCTATGCGCGCTTTGCCAAACACAAGAAACATCAAAGATGATTGGGATAACCCGACCATAACCATTCTTGTTAAAATTGACCAAGCTTTGGCCCGGCGCGCTGGTGTTTCATCTGAAAGTGTGGCCAACGCTTTGCAAGCTAATTTTGCTGGTTATAATGTGACCGGTTATCGTGAAGGGGATCAGACCATCCCTGTTATTTTACGTGATATTGGCAATGCGCGTACCAACATTGACCGGCTGCGCACCATTAATGTTGGGCGCGTTGATGGCCGACCAATCCCGCTATTGCAAATCGCCACGTTTGAGGGCATTCCGCAATATTCACTGATGCAACGCAGAGATTTAGAGCGGGTTGTCACCGTATCTGGGGTGAATAAATTCATGTCTGCCCAAGCGCTTGATGAGGCCCTTGCCCCTGCGATTCAAAAACTGGAAGAAAAATTAGAGTTTGGCTATCGGCTTGAAAAGGGCGGTGAATTGGAAGATTCAGCCAAAGCCCAAGCGTCATTATTTGCCAATTTCCCGCTTGCTTTTGCTTTAATTTTGCTTGTCTTGATTGCACAATTTGACAGCTTTAAAAAGCCGATCATGATTTTACTCACTGTGCCTTTGATCATCACAGGTGTGGCTTTAGCGCTCTTTATTATGCCGGGCGCTAACTTTGGTTTCATGGCCATTCTTGGCCTGCTGGCCCTTTTTGGCATCTTTTTAAATAACGCCATTGTGCTCATTGACCGCATTGATATTGAGCGGGAAAAAGGGGTTGTCATAAAAGAAGCGATTGTTACGGCCTCCATTAGCCGCTTTAAACCGATTTTGATTACCACCGCCACCACTGTGCTTGGGCTCGCGCCCATCATCATTAGTAAGGATGTGTTGTTTTATGATCTGGCTCTGGTGATCTCTGGTGGGATGATTGTGGGCACCTTGTTCACCTTAGGTGTGGTGCCTGTGCTATACAGCCTGTTTTTCTTGGATACAAAACCAACCAAAAGCGAGACATCTGCGTAAGCGCCATAAAAAGTACACAAACCTTTTATACGCCCTGCCTGGCCTGGCACTTTTAAAGGTCACTTTAACGGCTTTGCATGTCTGATCATGCGGCCCGTGCTGGTGTCTTGTGCGCATGCAGCATACGAAAGGTCTTTTAAACGTCGGGATTTGGGAATCTAGCTCATTGGTGAGAGCGCTGATGGAGACCATCAGAGGCAGTAGGTTCAATTCCTACGATTTCCTCCATTTTGAAATAGCTCAATTGGGTAGAGCATCAGACTACGAATCTGAGGGTTGAAGGTTCGATTCCTTCTTTCAAAGCAACGCGATTTAAAAATCGCAACAGCCTGTTAAGCTGTTCTATTGCCTAAATTTGGGGTCTGAAG
>JANQQH010000409.1 GCA_028285025.1 Hyphomicrobiaceae bacterium
CGACCCTATGTCTAAAACAAAAAGAAAGAAACGGGCGATACAAAAGCTAACCAAATTTGCCGCAATGGCCTTATTAAAGGCACGTGAGGGATCATTGTCAGACTATGTGATTGAATGGAACGGGAAGAAGATCAGCTCTATCAAGAAAGCATTCAAGACAACCTGCCAGAAAGCAGGCATTGAGGGCGTCAGCCCTCACACGGTCCGGCACACAACCGGAACACTTTTAAGAAAGGGTGCATCAATTGAGGTCGTGAGTGAATGGCTTGGTCACTCTAATTTGGAAATTACAAAATCGGTTTACGCCAAAACCACACCGGAATTTTTTGAGGATGCAGCTGCTTTTATTGACCAAAACCTAAGTGATTAGTGTAAAGTTAAGGCACATGGTTGGTTAACGTTTTTTAGATTAAATGACGGGACACAACCGTAATAAGAGTAAAAAGTTAACAGTAACATTAACTTAGTAATGGTGGGCGATGACAGGCTCGAACTGCCGACCCTCTCGGTGTAAACGAGATGCTCTCCCAACTGAGCTAATCGCCCGTGCTAAAAACGCACAAAAACTGTATCATTTAAAAGATCAACTTTACCCATTTTAGCGCTCAAAAATAAGCTGTCAAACGGAGCAAAGTTGCTAGTGAACAGTTAAGAAGCTCTTCTTATAAGAGCCGCACCATAAAATCAAGCTTCCTTTTGCAATATTGCGAAAAAAATCCCGCATTTTTCAATGCGGGATTTTTTGTTGTGTTTAATAGGCTAAAATTAATGCGCTGTCACATTTGGGGAAGCTTCATCATCGCTCACCGGTGCCGCCTCTGACTGATCCTCATCCCACTCAATAGGCGTCGGTTGTTCAGTCAACGCAATGCGCACAACCTCTTCCATGCGAGACACAGGGATAATCTCCAGACCGTTCTTAACGTTGTCTGGAATTTCCGCCAGATCTTTGGCATTCTCTTCAGGGATGATCACCTTCTTAATACCGCCTCTAAGGGCTGCCAGCAGTTTTTCCTTCAAACCACCGATTGGCAACACGCGCCCACGCAATGTGATCTCACCAGTCATGGCAACATCCTTGCGAATGGGAATGCCCGTCATGATGGAAATGATCGCCGTGATCATTGCCACACCAGCAGAGGGTCCATCTTTAGGCGTTGCCCCTTCCGGCACGTGAACGTGAATATCACGCGATTCAAACATTGGCGGCTCAATGCCAAAGTCAACCGAGCGCGACCGCACATAGGCAGAGGCCGCTTGAATGGATTCTTTCATCACATCGCGCAAGTTTCCAGTAACAGACATTTTGCCTTTACCTGGCATCATCACGCCTTCAACCGTTAGCAAATCGCCGCCAACTTCAGTCCAAGCCAGGCCGGTGACCACACCAACCATGTCCTCACCTTCTGTTTCACCAAAACGGTACTTGGTCACACCAAGATAATCACCAAGATTGTCCTTGGTCACCTCAATAGAGGTAACATCATCCTTGGTCATAATCTCTTTTACCCCTTTACGGGCAAGATTGGCGATCTCACGCTCCAAGTTGCGCACACCAGCTTCTCTGGTGTAGCTTCTAATCACCTGTCTGAGCGCTTCATCTTGAATGCTCCACTCACCCTCTTCCAGCCCATGAGACTGCAATTGAGACGGAATGAGATGTTGGCGCGCAATCTCAACTTTTTCATCTTCCGTATAGCCGGCAAGACGAATGATTTCCATCCGGTCCATCAAGGCAGGCGGAATGTTTAGCGAATTAGCCGTGGTCACAAACATCACGTTTGAAAGGTCATAATCAACCTCCAAATAATGGTCCCCAAAAGAGTTATTTTGTTCAGGATCTAAAACCTCTAACAGCGCAGAGGCAGGGTCACCGCGAAAATCCTGGCCCATCTTATCGATCTCATCAAGAAGGAAGAGCGGATTGGTTTTCTTAGCCTTTTTCATCGATTGAATGACCTTACCAGGCATTGAACCAATATAAGTTCGCCGGTGACCGCGGATCTCAGCTTCATCACGAACGCCGCCCAAAGACATGCGCACAAACTCACGCCCTGTCGCTTTGGCAATCGATTTGCCAAGTGAGGTTTTGCCAACACCAGGAGGCCCCACCAAACAAAGGATTGGCCCTTTTAACTTATTGGTGCGTTGTTGCACCGCTAAATATTCCAAAATCCGTTCTTTAACTTTTTCCAAACCATAATGCTCATCATCCAAAACAGTTTGCGCTTCATCCAGGTCACGTTTAATGCGCCCTTTTGTGCCCCATGGAATGGACAACAACCAATCAAGATAATTGCGCACCACGGTAGCTTCCGCTGACATCGGGCTCATTTGCCGGAGCTTTTTCAGCTCCGCCAACGCTTTTTCGCGCGCTTCTTTGGTTAGCTTGGTCTCTTCAATTTTTTCTTCAAACTCAGAAATATCATCGCGCTCATCGCTATCGCCCAACTCTTTTTGAATGGCCTTCATTTGCTCATTCAAATAATATTCCCGCTGGGTTTTCTCCATCTGGCGTTTCACACGAGAGCGAATTTTCTTCTCAACTTGCAGAACAGAGATTTCACTTTCCATGAAAGCAAAAACGCGCTCAAGCCGCTCAGAAACCGATGTGATTTCCAGGACCTCTTGCTTTTCAGAAATTTTCACCGCCAGATGAGAGGCAATGGTATCAGCCAATTTAGAATAATCATCAATCTGATTAACAGAGCCAATCACTTCAGGTGAAATTTTCTTGTTTAATTTCACATAGCTTTCAAATTGCGTGATAGCAGAACGGGCCAAAGCTTCAATTTCATCAGAAGCGCCAACTTCTTCATGCACAGCTTCCACTTCAGCTTCAAAATAATCATCGTTCTCAATATAATTGGAGACAACCGCCCGGCGGGCCCCTTCAACCAAAACTTTGACTGTGCCATCAGGCAATTTTAGCAATTGCAACACAGTGGCAAGCGTACCAGTTTTATAAATTTCTTCTGGCTCTGGGTCATCATCACCCGCATTTTTTTGGGCAACAAGCAAGATCTGCTTGTCAGAGAGCACCACCTCTTCCAAAGCATTTATTGACTTTTCACGGCCGACAAAGAGCGGCACAATCATATAAGGAAAGACAACAATATCACGCAAAGGAAGAACGGGATAAACACCGTCTTGTGCGTCTTCATGTTTGTTATCAATTTCTTCGCTCATAATAGTTCCTGGCCTTTCAATCTGCCTTTTTAAAGGGCAGTGTCTTTTTTATTTTAAATCGCAAAATTTTAATACAACCAAAGGTCATTCATGCGGTTTTTCTCTTAATGCCCTTACACCAAACAGGCACTTTAGCGCTTTTTAAGTTTGCTTTGCAACTAAGGAATTAACGGCGCTAAACACCTAAAGTCTCAAATATTTACTTTCATAACGACTTTAAATGATTCAGTCATAAGCTTGTGTTCTTAAATGGGCATTTAATCAAACTATTCAAGGTTCATTTTGGCTTAAAGCCCATTTCGCCTCTTTTTTAAAACAATTTTGCTCGAACCTATATATTTGTAAAAAAATTTACACACTTCAACCAGACATCTCACAAAATATGCAAACAAAAAGGGCAAGGCTTTTGTCTGCCTCACCCCTATTAAAGTTTAATCAATTGACCCGTAATTTATGCGCTGGTTGGTGCCTCATCCGCGGATCGCTCAGCATATATTTTAAGGGGTTTGGCCTGACCTTCAACAACTTCAGGGCTAATGACAATTTCTTCAACGCCATCAAGCTCAGGCAATTCAAACATGGTATCTAACAAGATCCCTTCCATGATAGAACGCAAACCACGGGCACCTGTTTTGCGCTCAATGGCACGCCGAGCAATGCCATGCAAAGCTTCGTCTGAGAAGGTCAGTTGTAAATCTTCCATTTCAAACAGGCGTTGATATTGTTTTACAAGCGCATTTTTCGGCTCTGTCAAAATTTGAACCAAAGCATCTTCATCCAAATCTTCCAATGTTGCCAAAACCGGCACGCGGCCAATAAATTCAGGGATCAAGCCAAAACGTAGCAGATCTTCAGGTTCTACAATCTTCAACAATTCACCTGTGCGGCGCTCATCTTCAGCTTCAACCATGGCACCAAACCCAATTGATGTCGTCCGCCCACGGTCTGAAATGATTTTTTCAAGACCTGCAAAGGCACCGCCACAAATAAACAGGATATTTGTGGTGTCTACTTGTAAAAATTCTTGTTGCGGGTGTTTACGCCCACCTTGTGGAGGAACACTGGCAACCGTGCCTTCCATAATTTTCAAGAGCGCTTGCTGCACACCCTCACCAGACACATCCCGGGTGATCGAAGGGTTATCAGCTTTGCGGCTAATTTTATCAACCTCGTCAATATAAACGATGCCCCGTTGAGCCCGTTCAACATTGTAATCAGCAGACTGGAGCAGCTTAAGAATGATATTCTCAACATCCTCACCAACATAGCCCGCCTCAGTTAATGTCGTGGCATCTGCCATGGTAAAAGGCACATCCAAAATACGCGCCAATGTTTGAGCCAGTAGCGTTTTACCACACCCGGTTGGACCAATCAGCAAAATGTTTGATTTGGCCAATTCCACGTCAGCATTTTTCTGACCATGATTAAGGCGTTTATAATGATTGTGAACCGCAACGGACAACACCCGTTTGGCGTGCCCTTGCCCAATCACATAATCATCAAGAACATTACAAATCTCTTGCGGGGTTGGGACACCATCATTGGATTTAACCAGCGAGGTTTTGTTTTCCTCGCGAATAATGTCCATACAAAGCTCAACACACTCATCGCAAATAAACACTGTGGGACCAGCGATTAGTTTGCGCACTTCATGCTGGCTTTTGCCACAAAACGAACAATAGAGTGTATTTTTTGATTCACTTCCGCTCATGCTTCAACCCGTATTCTTTTTCAACTTTTTTAAACTATAAAAGCAAAGTCTCTCCAAAGTTTTAAACTTTACAGTATGCTTTGTTTTTTTACCAAACAGCGTTTTTTATCACTTTTTATCATCATATTTAAAATCAGGCTGTTTAAAGGCATTGTTCGTTAAAAATCATCCCTGTAAACGAATATTTGAGAAAAGATTTCATTTGTGATCTCATATCTTTTTAAGAAACCCTCAAAGCTTAATGATACATTTAAGCTCTAATCCTTTCATATACTCTTATATTTACTCTAATACAGATGATTTCCTTAACCAACGATAGCCTTAAATGCACTTTTTAGCACAATCACAGCTTGCATAATTCATCCTAGCAATTTTTGTGCAAATTACGCTGACAATTCAACATAGTATCTCTTTTATAATCAAGAATTGATTAACAAGGACAAACGAATGTAATTTTCCTTTGCAAAATAAGCTTTGTCCCCATTCTATGTCACTCTAGTCGTTTTTAATAAATGACACAGCACAACTTTTAGATCTGTGCCACTTTTCATAACACAGTAGTCATAAAGACACGGCCTGAATAGAGCAGTTTTTCTGATGTGTTGATTACCAACAATTAAGAAAACAGAAAGGGTCATAAAAAATGCACCCCTTAAACCAACAAGGGATGCATCTTATTTAAGCTTAAAATGGCCTAGTACAAGGCCTACCATTTGCAATACTATTTCTTAATTTAAGGAAAAGAATTATTTATTCAGACGTTTCCTCGTCGCCCTCTTCAACAGCGCGCTTTTCAATCACTTCATCAATTAAGCCAAACTCTTTAGATTGCTCAGCTGTCAAAAACGTATCACGTTCCAGCGCGTCTTCAATTTTTTCTAATTTTTGCCCGGTGTGCTTGACGTAGACCGTGTTTAACCGATGGCGCAAATCTAAGATTTCTTTGGCATGGCGTTCAATGTCACTGGCTTGGCCCTGGAAGCCACCAGAGGGTTGATGAACCATAATCCGCGCATTTGGCAAGGCATAACGCATGCCAGGTTCTCCAGCAGCCAACAATAAAGAGCCCATACTAGCGGCCTGACCAATGCACAAGGTCGCAACGGGCGGGCGAATAAATTGCATTGTGTCATAAATGGCCATACCAGAGGTAACAACACCGCCTGGTGAATTAATGTACATAGAAATCTCTTTTTTGGGATTTTCCGCCTCTAAAAACAGCAACTGGGCTGTAATAAGAGAAGCCATATGGTCTTCAACTTGGCCCGTAACAAAAATGATGCGCTCTTTTAACAACCGAGAATAAATATCATAAGACCGCTCACCCCGGTTGGTTTGTTCAACAACCATCGGCACAAGTGTGTTCATAACGGTATTCATTTGATCAGCCATAAGAGCATCCCCTTAACGTTTAATACCTTTTTTCAAGGCTTTGATATCATTTTCGCTTAACTCACACCCGAAGAAAGTGTGCATTTTAAGGTTTTGGCGTCCATTTGAACCCTTTAACAACCCGGGCCAAAAAGGAAGCTTAAATCCCATATAACGGGATAACAATAAGAATTTGTAAAAGATATGGCCAAAGATCAAGGCTGAAGCTTAGCAAATACGCTTATTCAGCCTCCTCAGCTCCACCTTCCTCTTCATCGTCAAAGTTTGTCAATTCTTCAACAGACACTTTATTTTCAGAAACATCTGCCATTTCCAAAATAAAATCGACAATCTTCTCTTCAAATAAAGGCGCTCGCAATTCAGCCAAAGCCTGAGGGTTTTGCTGATAGAAGGTTAGCACCTGGCGTTCTTGGCCTGGAAACTGACTGGCCTTATTAAGGAGTGCTTGTTGCACCTCTTCGTCTGTTACGTTCAGGTCATTTTTACGGCCAATTTCTGAGACCACCAACCCCAAGCGCACGCGACGTTCTGCAATTTTTTGGTATTTTTCGCGCTCCTCTTCCTCGCTAGACCCTTCTTTTTCAAAAGAGGTCTTCTTAGCAGCCATGTCAGAGGTTAACTGGCCCCAAATCGCATCAAACTCTTGTGTGACAAGTTTTTCAGGCAACTCAAATTCATGGGTTTCTTCCAGCTTATCCAGCAAAACCTTTTTCAAGCGCGAACGAGACACCCCGTTAAGCTCATCTTGTAATTTTTCTTTGACAG
>JANQQH010000419.1 GCA_028285025.1 Hyphomicrobiaceae bacterium
ATAGGAGATAATGCGAGTGGGGTCTTTTCAAAATCCATTTGGTCGTTGTCAGTTTTCTAACCTTTACAATCAAGTTTGTTTTCAGCAGGCCAATGAGCCGGGCGAGGCGGCACGCAGTGATACGCCCCTAGGGCCAATGCCTGAGTGGGACTTGTCGGATTTATATGAGGGGGCCGATAGTCCGGCTTTGCAAGCTGATCTTGAGCGTTCACAAGATTTAGCGGGTGCTTTTCAAAAGACCTATGAGGGGAAAATTGTTGAAATAGCAAGCTTGGAAGATGGCGGGGCACAATTGGCTTTGGCCGTTCAGCACTATGAAGAGATTAATGATCTTTTGGGCCGCATTGCCTCTTATGGCCAGCTTTTATACTCATCTGACAATCAAAACCCGGTGCATGCAAAGTTGCACGGGGATTTGATGGAAAAAATAACAACTATCAGTTCTGGGCTTTTGTTTTTTGGGTTTGAGATCAACCGGCTTGAAGATGATGTGTTGGCTCGTTGTTTAGAAAATGAAGAGCTTGCTCATTACGGCCCATGGATTGAAGATTTGCGGTTTGAAAAGCCTTATCAGCTCTCTGATGATTTGGAAAAATTGTTTCATGATAAGTCTGTTGTGGGACGCGGAGCGTGGTCTCGCTTGTTTAATGAAACCATGACGAGTTTGCGCTTTGAGGTGGAAGGGGAACGTTTGGCGCTTGAGCCAACCTTGAATTTATTGCAATCGCCTGATGGGGATAAGCGCCGGGTGGCCGCTTTGGCGATTGAGCAGGTTTTGAATGATAATCAACGCTTGTTCACTCAAATCACCAATACGCTGGCAAAAGATAAAGAAATCGCGGATCGGTGGCGCGGCTTTGCCGATGTGGCAGATAGCCGGCATCTCTCGAACAGAGTTGAACGTGAGGTTGTTGATGCGTTGGTCGGCGCTGTGCGTGCGAAATATGGGCGGATTTCTCATCGTTATTATAAGCTTAAGGCCAAATGGTTGGGGTTAGAGACGCTTCAATATTGGGATAGGAATGCGCCATTGCCCAATGAAAGTGAGCGCGAGATCCCTTGGGCTGAGGCGCAAGAAACCGTGCTGAGTGCTTATAATGGGTTTTCTCCTAAAATGAGCGAGATTGCGGGCCAGTTTTTTGACAAAAATTGGATTGATGCGCCTTTGCGCCCTGGCAAAGCACAAGGGGCGTTTTCTCATCCGACGGTTCCCAGTGCGCACCCGTTTGTGTTGATAAATTATCAAGGCAAGCCGCGTGATGTGCAAACTCTGGCGCATGAGCTGGGCCACGGGGTGCATCAAGTGCTGGCGGCTAAACAGGGGGCTTTGATGGCACCAACCCCTTTGACATTGGCTGAGACAGCAAGTGTGTTTGGCGAAATGCTTACCTTTCAAAAATTGTTGTCTCAAGCGCAAAGTGATCAAGACCGGCATATTTTATTGGCGGCAAAAATTGAAGATATGATCAACACTCTGGTGCGCCAAATTGCGTTTTATTGTTTTGAGCGCAAGGTGCATGAAGCGCGCAGCCAAGGTGAATTGACCTCAGAGCAACTCAATGCGTTTTGGTTAGAGGTGCAAGGGGAAAGTCTTGGGGACGCGATTGAAATGAGTCCAGGTTATGGGATTTACTGGAGCTATGTGCCCCATTTCATTCATGCGCCTTTTTATGTTTATGCTTATGCGTTTGGGGATTGTTTGGTCAATTCGCTTTATGCGGTTTATGCGCAAGCTGAGAGTGGTTTTCAGGAAAAGTATTTTGAAATGCTCAGCGCGGGTGGTTCAAAGCATCACAAAGACTTATTGGCTCCCTTCGGGCTTGATGCCAGTGATCCAGCCTTTTGGGATAAAGGTTTAGCAGTGATTGAAACGATGATTGATGAACTGGAGCAATTGGATCAAAAGTTGTCTTAAGTTTTTTTACCTTACCATGGTTTATTGAGCTGAGACCATCTGACTGTTTAGATCTTGCGGTTTTGAACTTTCAAGGTTAAATGTAGGGCTAAGTTGGTATTTTTGGCTAAAATTTGTAAAAAAAACACTGGTAAGGTTTTTTGCACTTGGTTACAAAGTGTGCTGGGCCATTTTAATAAGAAGGGACTGAAAAATGGGGATTGATACTTCAAACGGACATCCTGCTATGGATTACCCTGAACATGAACGCACTTATAAAGGCTTTATCAAGGGATCAATCATTTGTACGATTGGGGTTATTGCCATTTTGGTTGGTATGGCGATCTTCCTGCTTTAATGTAGCTGACAACCAAACTATTTTTGTATAGTTTGGCCCGGAATTTGAGGGTTTTAGACACAATTTTGGGTGTCTTGAGTTCGAATTTATAATTTAAATTTTGATGAGAATGGAGCCGGTGATGGTTACGATTGCCGTCCCGATTGAGGGTGAAGGCGAGACAAGAGCGGCTATTTCACCTG
>JANQQH010000425.1 GCA_028285025.1 Hyphomicrobiaceae bacterium
CCGGAGGCAGTTCCAATTCTGCTTATCAAAAAGCAATAAGGGCAGCAGAAGAAGCCATTGAACAGCTAAGCGATGAATTTGACACTTGGCTCACAGAGGAAGTTGATCGCCTAGACAAAGCTGTTACCACTCTAAAAACCAATGGGTGGAATGATGATGATAAAGACGTGCTCTTTACCATCTCTCATGACATTAAAGGCCAAGCCACAACACTTGGCTATCCTGTGATAACAGAAATCTGTGATACACTTTGCCATTTATTGGAAAAAGCACCAGACTACACCCACATCAGCCTAAATGTTATAGACATTTTTGCCTCTTCCATCCGCAGCATAATTCAACAATGCCAACGCGGCTCAGAGAACGAAAAAGTCAATGCCATCTCTCAAGGCTTACGAGCAATGGCCATGAAAATCTTAACGCATGAGATCGCCCAAGCCTCTCAAGCAAAAGAGGAAAAAGAAACGGTTTAAGCTTTATCCTTAGAAAAACCAAGTCCCCCTTTCAAAAACAAGCCTTTCACTTTTTCCAGTCTGTTATTACCTAAAATCGGCCCCTTTTCATTCAGCTCATTGCGCCCAAATAAAGAGTGATGCCCAGGCCCACCTTTTTCCAATTTTGCCACCAGTCCAGCCTCTCCCCAAACACCAATTTGTCCCTTTTCAGATGGCGATTGCGGTTTAACCTGCAAAGATTGCTTGGCCTCATAAGTTTTGAAATCACCAAACAAACGATTGGCCACCCCCCCTCTTTCATTTGGTGGCGCAACATCCAATCGAGTGCGCCAGCTTTGGCCAATTTCTTTTCCCTTACTTGTCTCGCCGGTAAAGTTTTGTGCAATATTAGCAATCACAGGGCCCGCTTTGCTGACTTGGTGACGACGCACCAAATTATGATAAAGCCCCTTTACACTCACAGCCCCGCCGCCCCGATAGAACAAAGACTTATTCGCCTTTGCCGCCGCTGGGAACAAATCAGCCGCTTTCATGGTAGGATTTAAACTGGCAGCGCGCACCAATTTACCGCCATTCCCAGCACCTAGAAAATGCGCAATATAAAGCTCTCCTGCTGTTGGTTTCCGGTTTAAAACCTGCTCCATATGTTTGGCATTGTTTTGCGTAAACACCCCGGCCATAACGGAGGCAATATCCGGATTATTACGCAAATTTAAAATCTCGGCCCGTTTGGCTTGATCAGCAACCACATAAGTCCCTTTCTTAGTTTTAGAAACGTGACTAGCATAATCCTTTAATCCATAAGAGGCCCCATGCTCCTTGACCATTTGTAGCCAAGTGCTTTCAATAAATTGAAACAGCCCAGAGGCACTTGAGGTCGGCGCTTTCACGCTGGCTCTAAACCCACTTTCTCGTGCCGCTGTATCAACCAAATAGCGAAAATCCACGCCCGTAACAGCCGCAGCCTTTTTCAAGGCTGAAGCAACAGAAGTTGGAATATGATGAGCCGCAGATTCCACTGCCATAGAAAAACCCCTTGGAAACAAAGATCAATCGGTTAAACTAACGTATCAGCCCTTTCTTAATACCCTATTAACCATTTTTTACCGCACACTCACAAAAACACACCAAACAAATCTATTTTTTTCAAAATCCAACCCCAATTTCATGATATGAAAAGTTGATTATAAATCTGATCCAAGCACCTCTAAAGCCCAATGCAAACAAATTGACCAGCCATAACCTGGACCCAAACAATGAAACCAAAAGCAAGTCTTATTAAATTTTTTTCCCTGGCAGGGATAACCATAAGCTGTTTGTTTCCCCTCTCTCTTGAAGCACAAGAGGCCCGCTCTGGCACCAATGCCATGCTTATTCTTGATGGGTCAGGCTCCATGTGGGGCAAAATAAAAGAAGGACACAAAATTCTCATTGCGCGTAAAGCCATTGCAAGCAGTGTGCGTGCCTTTGAAAACAAATTAAACCTTGGATTAATGGCATACGGCCATAGGCGCCGGGCAGCATGCAACGACATTCAACTGATC
>JANQQH010000437.1 GCA_028285025.1 Hyphomicrobiaceae bacterium
TTGTATTTGTTCCACAGTGTAGGGTCAGCAGCGGGGAACCAGCCACCGCGCAAAGGGGCTTGGCTGCCAATGGTGGCAAAATCCCAACGGGAGGATCCAAGCACTTGGACCTGTTTGGTGTCTATTTCGTGATAGGGCAATAGGGTGGCCAGTTGAGGTAAATATTTTTGCCCTGCGGGCAAAAACAGCGCGTCAGCGCCGCCTTGTTTGATTTGTTGAGCAAATGGTTTGGATGCTTTCACCAGACCATCTGAATCTTTCGGGTATGTTGCCAACGCCACCACTTGGCCGCCATGGGCCGCGACAGCCTTGCGAAACGAGGCTTGGGCAATCTGGCCATATTGGTCTTGGGGCAGATAAGCGGCAAAGCGGCGTTTACCTTGGGAAATGGCGTAAGAAACAATGCTGGAGACATCATGCCCGGCCAAAAAGCTTAACAGATAGACCCCATTACCTGCTACTGTTTGGTCAGAGGAAAAGGCAATCATTGGGATGCCTGCTTGTTGGGTTTTGGGGGCAGCGGCGCGAACAGAGGTGGCAAAAAGGGGCCCGAGGACAATTTCAGCTCCCTCTTGAATGGCAGCTGAGGCGGCAAGACTGGCCCCTTCAGGGGTGCCTTTGGTGTCTTTGGCGATTAATTCTATGTTAGGGTTGTCTGCTTCAAACAAAGCTAACTCGGCGGCTTGTTTCATTTGTTTGGCGATTTCGCCAGAGCGCCCTTGAGCTGAGAGAGGCAAAAGCAGGGCTATGCGCATTTTGCCGCCACTTAATGCATTTTGAGAGACATCAGTTTCTGGTGAGCCTGTAAGGGTGGTGTTATTAAGGCCTAAACCACCACCACCTGAACAACTTGCTAGTGCCAAAACGATTGCCAGTTGTGCAATGGCTGTGGCGAATAAGCGGCATTGTCTTAATGGTGAGACTTGTTTAAAGCTTTCCAGAATGGTTCTTGCTCCTAGCATGATGTTTTGCTCAAATCTTTTTTGTGCTTTGGAATGCCCATTAGCATCCGCGCTATTTCTTTATGCTTAAAGTTTTGCCTGCAGGTTTGGTAAACTATGGTTCCTGTGCTTGTCTTTAATTATGCTTTTTGTATAAGGCTTTAACAGCTTAAGCTAAAAGTGAAGTGTGGCCTTATCATGGATTTTCCCGCTATTCTTACCAATTGGGATAGATTCGTCAAAACAATGCTTGGGTTCAGTTGGGGATTGTTGCTTTTTTGCTTAATGAATGTGGTATGAAAAACGCAAGAGAGCGTTACAAAAACAGGACCTACCAAGTTGATCTTAGAGTGTTAGGAAAGGGCAGTATGGAGCAAGACCGGGTTGATCTGGCGCGTTTAACGGCCAAAACAAGTGAGGTTTTAACCACGCTGATAAAGACGCCGCTTGAGCCCCAGCTTTATTTGGTGGCAACGCCGATTGGGCATTTAGGGGATATGAGTTTGCGCGCGTTGGCGATTTTGGCACGGGTTGACAAACTTGCTGTTGAAGACACACGCCGGTCTGGCACGTTATTGCAGCATTTTGGGCTTTCAACGCCGATGATGGCCTATCATGATCACAATGGGGCGCAGATGCGTCCGCAAATCGTTTCCCTGATCAAAGAGGGGCACTCTGTTGCCTTGATTAGTGATGCTGGCACGCCGTTAATCTCTGATCCGGGGTATAAGCTGGCCAAAGAGGTGCGCGCGGCTGGGCTGGGTGTGGAAGTGGTGCCTGGGCCTTCTGCGGTGATGGCAGGCTTGTCGCTTTCTGGTTTGCCAACGGATCGGTTTTTGTTTGAAGGGTTTTTGCCTGCCAAGCAGCAAGCACGGCGGCGCCAGCTAGAGGTTTTGCAAGAGGTTCAGGCCAGTTTGGTGTTTTTTGAAACTGTGAAACGGGTGCCAGCGGTTTTGCAGGATATGGTGGAGGTGTTGGGGGACCGGCCGGTGGCATTGTGCCGGGAGTTGACCAAGATGCATCAAGAGGTGATTGAGGGCACTGTCTCGCAGGTTCTGAATGTTGTGAAAGAACGGGACTTAAAAGGCGAGCTGGTTGTGATTGTTGGGCCGCCTGAGCGTGGCCAGGTGACTGATGAGGAGATTGAACGCGCGCTTGAAGCTCATGTTTTAAATGGGGCGAGCATGAAAGACAGTGTGGGGTTGGTGGTTGAGGCGATGGATGTGCCCAAGCGGCGGGTTTATGATTTGTCCGTCGAACTGAAAAAACGGCTTGAAGGGTCCATTTAATGGGGCAGAGGGGTAAGCAAAAGCATTATCGTACTGGGCTGTGGGCGGAGCGGATTGCTGGTGTTTACTTGTCATGTAAAGGGTATCGAATTTTAGCGCGGCGCTATAAAAGCCCGGTGGGGGAAATTGATTTAATTACCAAACGCGCTGGGCGGATTGGGTTTGTGGAAGTCAAGTATCGCCAGAGCCTGGAGCAGGCAGCGTTTTCAATTACAGAATTTCAAAAGACAAGGATTGTGCAGGCGGTAAAATTTTGGCTTAGTCAAAATAGCCAGGAGCCTTATAAAGAATTGTCGTTCGATGCAGTGTTATTTGCCCCTTGGGCATGGCCGCAGCATATTCAAAATGCATTTGAAGAGCGGAGTGGCTAGAGAGTGCCTTAACTTCCATGGTTAGACTTTGGCATTTTAAAACCGCTTGTCAAGGGTTCCCGCCATGCGGCTACCGCCCTTGACAAGCGGTTTTAAAATGCAAAAATCTCACCATGGAAGTTAAGGCACAGTGCAGGCCTTCTAGTTATTAATAAAAAAGAAAAGAGAAAAAAATGAGCTTAAAGACAGCGTTTCAAATGGATGATATTGCTGGGTTGCATATTGA
>JANQQH010000439.1 GCA_028285025.1 Hyphomicrobiaceae bacterium
AACGCTCATACAAGAAGCTTTCTTGGTGATGGGCCAGGCACCACTTGGCCATAATCGAGCCGCCGCGTGAGACAATGCCTGTCACCCTGTCAGCGGTTAAGTGAATATAGCCCAAGCGCACACCAGCATGGATGGTGAAATAATCAACGCCTTGCTCGCATTGCTCGATTAGCGTGTCCTTGTAAACTTCCCAATCCAGTTTCACCGGGTCGCCATTGACTTTTTCCAGCGCTTGATAAATCGGCACAGTACCAATCGGCACAGGTGCATTGCGGATGATCCATTCTCTGGTGTTGTGGATGTTGCGGCCGGTGGACAAGTCCATCACCGTATCAGCACCCCAGCGGATGGCCCAGACCATCTTTTCAACTTCCTCTTCAATCGAAGAGGTCACCGCGCTGTTACCAATGTTGGCATTGATCTTGGTCAAGAAATTGCGGCCAATGATCATGGGCTCTAATTCAGCGTGGTTGATGTTAGAGGGAATAATTGCTCGCCCACGGGCAATTTCATCGCGCACAAATTCAGGCGTGATGTGCTCTGGCAAATTAGCGCCAAAATCCTCCCCTTGGTCAAGTTGTTCGCGTGCATAGTCTAGCGCCTTTTCACGCCCCAGATTTTCGCGTGCGGCCACATAAATCATTTCCTTGGTGATAATGCCGGCCCGGGCATATTCAAGCTGAGTGATAGAGTGTCCATTATTGCCAACCAAAGGACCGTAAGAGACCGGGAACTGGCGGGCTAAATGATCGCCAGAGACATTGCCATTATCTTCAGGCTTTACATCGCGGCCAACCACCCGCTCAACGCCGCCGCGTTCAAAAACCCATTGTTCGCGAAACCGCTCTAAGCCGGTTTCAACGTTGATTTGGGCATCGTCATCTGTGTATGGACCTGATGGGTCATAAACGCACACATTTGGCTCACCGGCGGCAGGTGACAGCTCAATTTCTCGAACCGGAACATTTAGTTCTGGGGCTTGTTCGGGAGAGACATATATTTTTTTAGAAGCCGGTAATGGCCCTGTTGTAACTTCAGGTTTGTCTAGTTTTTCTAGATGTAGATTCATGAGATAACCTATTTTCTGTTTTACTTAAAGCAAAGCCTCAAGTCACTGTTTTACTCAGCTCAGTTCACAATTCAAACGGTAAGGGAATGTCAATCAAAAAGCCTTCTTTTAATAGGACAACACCAAAAGTAAAATTGACTATACAAAAAAGGATGAATAGACCTCGATGCTCAATGGGCATGTTAAATATTTTAATCGCCAGCTCGGGAATAAGCAGACTAATAATGCCGATTAAGAACGCCCCCCAACCAAAAGCGGTTATGATAAAGCGCCAATCAAATGTAATGACAGGGTGCAACACAACAATGATAATCCCAATGATCAAAGCGATAATACCCGATACATTGATCAAGACTTCATCTCTCACAAAGTCTTCCACCAAAGATGGAATGCGTTGATAATTTAATATCACTGAAACCGACAGCACCAGACAATATAGCCCGACCATTTTGGCTAAAATGATAGAAAGCTCCATGTACGACACATCTCCCAACTGCCTCTGCTCTAAATAGTATCTAAGCGTATTTCACAAACTTTTTTAGCGTTTCGTTTTTTACGCTTTAGCATGCCCACCAACATCCGCGCTTTCTTAGTTG
>JANQQH010000465.1 GCA_028285025.1 Hyphomicrobiaceae bacterium
AAAGCAGCACGTGAATGTGCTTTTCAGCCTGGGACCGTTCATTTAAAATACGGGTTTGCCGGCCGGGTGTTGTTAGGCCCGAAAGGACAAGTGGGTACATTTAACCTGCCACTGCTTGTTTATCTAACTGATGCAAAGGGTAAACCTGTTAAAACTGAAAAGCTAAGCGTCCCTGTCACTGTTGATCCTGGTCAGACCGTGGGGTATTTTTCTGTTGTGCGGAAAATGGATATTCCTTTGCAAGGTACTCAGAGCGGCAAAAGTTATAGAGTTTTTGTTGGCTTTGAAAAAATTGATCAGAGCTAAATGACACTACAATTTTAGCTTTCATGCATAACTTTGGGGTTTGGGGCTTACTACGTGCCCTTATTTCCATGGTTAGTTTTTTTAAGAAAGCAATAATTGACTTTATGTTTTATATGCTTATCATTACATTCACATCGTCAGATAAAAACTGCGAGAGAGACTGATCCGTTGCAGGTTATTTTATGGAGTGAAAAAGCTCCTTTCCTGCTCAGTGTTTGGCGCCGAAGGAGCAACCCCCCGGAAACTCTCAGGCAACAGGATCGCAAGTTTTTTGACATTCTGGAAAGTAGGTTGTTTGGGTTTGAAAACTCAAAATAACCTCACCGACGGGGTAAATTGAACATTAAGCTAAAAGCTTTGTTCAGATAAATCTCTCAGGTTCCGTGACAGAAGGGGGACAAATTTTCAAGGAAAAACGCCATGCTTTGTGTGGCGGTGTTCTGTTTATTTTGTCCTAGTTGCACGGAGCTTTTTATATGAGCCTCACTTCTGACCTTTTAAAAACGCCTTTTTATGATCTTCACTTGGAAAACGGAGCCAAAATGGTGCCGTTTGCGGGTTATTCCATGCCTTTGCAGTATAAAATGGGAATTCGCCAAGAACATCTTTATTGCCGCTCTCATGTGGGGTTGTTTGATGTTTCTCATATGGGCCAAGTTGAGTTGATTGCAGATGATTATGACACCGCAGCCCAGGCTTTAGAGGCGATTGTGCCGGCAGATGTGGTGAAATTAAAACCTGGGCATCTGCGCTATAGCGTGATCATGAATGGGTCGGGGGGCATTGAAGATGATTTGATTATTACCCACCGCATACAAAAAGATGGACGCTCTGTGGTTGGCCTGGTGATTAATGCGGCGCGCAAATCTCATGACATTGCACTTATCAGCGCTCATATGCCAGAGGTGGTTGAGGTAAAGACCCTTGAAGATCGCGCGCTTTTGGCTTTGCAAGGCCCTTTGGCTGAGGAGGTGATTTCTGTTTGGTGCGAAGATGCGGTGGGTATGCCATATATGTCTGAAATTGACACTAAATTTTTTGATGTACCATGCCGGGTCTCTCGTTGTGGCTATACCGGGGAAGATGGATTTGAACTCTCTTTGCCCAATGATCAAGCCGACCGAGTGATGAAAATGTTATTGAGCTATCCAGAAGTTCAACTGATTGGTCTAGGTGCACGCGATAGTTTGCGGCTTGAGGCGGGCTTTTGCCTTTATGGCCATGACATTGATGACACGATCTCGTTTATCGAGGCTGATTTGGGCTGGATTATGAATAAACGGCGGCGCCAACAGGCGAACTTTTTAGGCGCAGAGCGTATTCTTGAAGAGCTGGAAAATGGTCCGGCAAAACGCAGGGTTGGTTTATTGCCACAAGGGTCCGGTGCCCCGGCCAGGGAAGGTGCCCTTTTATTTGATGATGAGGGCATACAAATTGGTGTGATTACCTCTGGCGGGTTTGGCCCGAACGTTAACAGCCCTGTCGCCATGGGATATGTGGCCTCTCAATTTTCAAAACTTGGCACCATCATCCATGTGGAAGTTCGCGGAAAACGGACCCCTTGGCAGGTGACAGATTTGCCTTTTGTGCCCTATAAAACTTTTAAAGCAAAACACCCAACGACGCATTAGATGTAGTAAGACCTTGTTTAATTTGAGCCTTTCACATTTGTTTAATTTGAGCCTTTCACACTCGTTTAACTTTGAGCCTTTCACACTCGTTTAAAAATGGAGACTTGTTATGAGCCAAACTTACTTTAGCCCTTCACATGAATATGTGCGCATTGAGGGTGATATTGCCGTGATTGGCATCACCAATTATGCCCAAAGTCAACTTGGCGACATTGTTTTTGTCGAACTGCCTGTTACTGGGCATGGTTTTAAACGCGGCGATGAGGCGGCTGTGGTTGAATCTGTAAAAGCTGCCAGTGAAGTTTACACCCCGCTTTCTGGCGAAGCAACAGAAGTGAACGGGGCTTTGGCTGACAATCCGATGCTGGCTAATGAGGACCCTGAAGGTGAAGGGTGGTTTTTTAAACAAACGATTGGTGATGAGAGTGATCTTTCGGACCTGATGAGCCGTGAGCAATATGATGAGTTTTTGAAAACGAACTCTTAACTGATCTTTTAACTAGGAGTGTTGCTATAATGCGCTATTTGCCCCATACCCCTGATACCCGCAGAGCTATGCTTGATGAGATTGGCGTGTCTTCCATTGAAGACTTGTTTGAACAAGTTGGTGCGGTTGATGAGGCGAACCGGTCTGGTTTGCAGATTGATTTGCCAAATCATTTGGCAGAAATGGATGTTGAACAGCATCTTGTTAAATTATCTGGTCAAAATATCGCTGGCTCGCAGGCGCCCTTTTTTGTCGGGTGCGGGGCGTATCGTCATCATGTTCCGGCCAGTGTTGATCATTTGATCCAACGCTCTGAATTTTTAACCTCTTACACGCCCTACCAACCAGAGATTTCGCAAGGCACGTTGCAATATTTGTTTGAATTTCAAACCCAAGTGGCCAATTTGCTTGGCTGCGAGGTGGCCAACGCTTCGCTTTATGATGGGTCCACTGGGTGCGGCGAAGCTGTGTTGATGGCGCATCGGGTTACCCGGCGAAAACGGGCTGTTTTGGCAGGCAATTTGCACCCGCATTATCGCGCCGTGGTAGAAACCCTTTCTTCCATGAGTGGATTTGACGTTGTTTGCGGCTCAACGTCTGCTTCTGGTGCGTTAGACCTTGAGGCTTTGATTGATGAAGAGACCTCTTGTGTTGTGGTGCAAACCCCTGATGTGTTTGGCAATTTGCATGATTTGCGCGCGCTAGCCAAAACCGCGCAAGAGAAAGGGGCTTTGCTGATTGGGGTGGTCACTGAGGCTGTCTCGCTGGGCGCGGTGATGTCGCCGGGTCAAATGGGCGCAGATATTGTGGTGGCTGAAGGCCAGTCTATTGGCAATGGCTTGAATTTTGGTGGCCCTTATTTGGGGCTGTTTGGCTGCAAACAAAAATTTGTGCGGCAAATGCCGGGC
>JANQQH010000505.1 GCA_028285025.1 Hyphomicrobiaceae bacterium
GTCTGACAGCGCGATACCTGATCTTTCAGTAATGAAGGCGCTTGAGCAAAAAATCAGCACGCTTTTTGAACAAGAAGGATTTGCCCAGATTGACCCGGCGATCATGCAACCGGCCGATATCTATTTGCAGCAAATCGGCGAAGCGGTTAGAGGGCGCACTTATGTATTTACAGACATTGATGGGCAAGAGCTGTGCTTGCGCCCTGATCTGACTGTGCCAGCTGCTCGTGTGTTTATTGAGCTTCAAGAAGAATTTGGTGATAAGGCGCGCATTTTTTATGCTGGCCCTACCTTTCGCTATCCTTATGATGGCCCGGCTCATGGTAATGCTAGAGAATTTCGCCAAGCGGGTATTGAAATTTTTGGCAAGGAAGATGCTGAAAAGGCAGAAGCTGAAGTGTTGGCTCTTATCATCAATGCACTCAAAGAAGTGGGCACATCCCAGTTTAAAATTCGCTTGGGCGATTTAGGGCTGTTTGAAGCGCTGTTGCATGCCATTGAGATGCCAGATCGGTGGCGTAAACGTTTGAGTGAAAACTTTTGGCGTCCAGATGAATTTCACGACATATTAAAACAGTTGGGTGCGCCGCAGAATCTTGAATATGAAGAAAATTTGCGCAAATTATTACGTAAAATTACTGACTTGTCAGGCAAAGAGGCCGAACAGGTTGTTGCAGATTACTTGGCTGAACATGCTATCCCTCTTATTGGTGCCAGGTCACTTGGCGAAATTACCTCTCACCTTTTGACCAAAGCTGAAGATTTGATTACTGATCCGCTTGAGCAAGAAAAAATAGAATTGATTGAGCGTTATTTAGAAATTTCTGCCCCGCCCAAAGCGGTTGGTGCCCGGTTGAATGATTTAGCTGAAAAGTCAGGTCTGGATTTAACCTATGCGCTTGATCGTTACCAAAAACGAATAGAGTGGTTGAATAAATTAGAGGTAGATTTGTCGTGTGCAGAATTCACCGCAGAATTTGGACGTAACTTGGAATATTACACAGGTTTTGTTTTTCAAATTGAAAAACATGATATGGGCCAGGAAGGTCATATTGCTGGCGGTGGGCGTTATGATAGTTTATTGCAAAGCCTTGGTTGTCCAAAGAGTTTACCTGCGATCGGGGCTGCTATTCACCTTGATCGCCTGGCTGCTCTTATTGATGGAGACGTTTTATGACGGAAACATTGACGTTGGCTGTGCCCTCAAAGGGTAGGTTGATGGAAGAGACCAGTAAATACTTCCAGGCGCGCGGCCTCAATTTGCAAAAGATTGGTCATGATCGTGGTTATCAAGGTGAAATTGAAGATCATGATGATGTTGATATTGTTTACCTTTCTGCTTCTGAAATCGCTCACCAGTTAAAGACTGGACAAATCCATATGGGCGTTACGGGTGAAGATTTGGTGCGTGAAAGCATTATTGGGGCCGATCAACGTATTGAGTTTTTGCAAAAGCTTGGTTTTGGTCAGGCTGATGTGGTTGTTGCGGTGCCCGATTGTTGGTTGGATGTGCGCACCACACAAGATTTGGAAGAAATGGCGCTTCAGTTTCGCGCCGAACATGGGCGCCGGTTGAAAGTGGCGACCAAATATATGAACCTTACCCGCCAGTTTTTTGCTCAAAAGTCCGTTGCTGGCTATCGCATTGTTGAAAGTTTGGGGGCCACTGAAGGTACCCCTATGGGCGGGACAGCTGATTTAATTGTAGATATTACCTCTACAGGGGAAACCTTGAGCGCCAACCATCTGCGCATTCTTGATGACGGTGTTATTTTAAAATCTGAAGCCAACCTGTTAGCTTCGCGTGCAGCAGAATGGGGCGGCGGGGCTGCAGAAGTGCGTTTAGAGCTTATGGCTAAATTAGGCAATGACCCAACAGAGGAAGAATAAATCTTTCTCTTTTCAAGGCTTGGAAGGTAAGGCACAAACTGGCATAATCTCTTAACTATTGCTGGGCTTAAAAAGCATTGTTGAGGCGTAGTCGGGAAAGGTTTCGTTGGTCATTCGGTTGTGGTAGTCAACAAGAGGTTTGCTCGCCCGGCTTAAATCGCGAAATGGGGTTTCCATTTCTGGTACGATCATATTGCAAATAAGGCCGAAGGCGGTGCAGTCAATTTCACGGGGTTTGTCGCCGCCAAAATAGGGCCGGTCAGTCAAAAGTGCTTCAAGGGCAACAATGTCTTGGGCAATCAGGCCATCAATCTCTTGCCAGCTATGACGCAAAATGCCGTGTCCTTTGATGGTGCGCCGAATATCCTTGCATACGATCTTAAAAATAAACTTGCCCATAAAGCCCATATTGGCAAAAAACGTTTCGTACATTATGGGGGCATTCTTTTTATCCAGCCAACGATAAGCCAACAACATAAAATAAGTGTGGTTTTCAAGGCCCAGACGCCATAAATGTTGTTGGGCTTTTTCGCCAGCGCTCAGCCCATCATTGACTTGGTCGCCATGTTTTTCTTTTAAATAGTCAATAGCAAATTGGCTATCTGCAATTGGGGTGTCACCATCCATTAAAACCGGGAACTTGCCTTTAGGGGCTTTGCGGACATCACCGTTTTTGGAGGTGTATTCAAGATCAGCCAAGCGCAAATACGTCTCAAGTTTCACAACAAACGAGCTGGGATCAGGCACGCCGAATTGCGGACCAAACTTTATCAATTTTAACATCTATCAATACCTTTAAAATTTGCATTTAAAACAATATGGTTCGATGATAGAGTTACCATAGAAAAGATGTGAGACACCAATCACAACACCGTCATAAAACAAACGCCTTTTGTGCTTAACAATCCATCAAACAAGTTTGGGGGCCCTTTATGAAACGACTCATTTTTTTGATTTGCCTAATCGCACTTGCTTTTTATGCCGCTTGGCCAGCTTATTCTTTGTATGAGATTGCCACAGGTTTAAAACAAGGTGAAGAAGCCACAATTGAACGCAAAGTCGCCTGGGGTCCCTTGCGCGACTCTTTAAAAGAGCCGGTGACCCAACGGGTAAAACAAGAAATTTCAAATCAATCAAAGGGGCAGGGTTTGGAAGGGGTTCTTGCTGGCGAACTTGCCAACCAAATGGCGCCTCAATTGGTAGAAAAAATATTGGATGCTTATGTGACCCCTAAAGGTGTGATCACTTTGGCCAATCAAGGCGGTAAACTCAATGTTAGTAATTTAGGCATTGGTAAACTTGTTGGTAGCGTTGGGGGTGGGCAAAATGGTGAAGATGATGGCTTACTTGGTGGTTTACTTGACAAAGCTAAAGAAATCGTCGGGTCCGTACCTGGGGGTAAAGATTTGTTATCAGGCGCGCTGGGAGAGTTTAGCAAAGATTTGAATGAGATTATTGATGCAGAGGGCAAACAAGGCCAGACTTCATCTGAGAAAACCAGTTATGGTTTGCAAAATATAAAACATTTCAAGTTTATCAACCCATGGAGCTTTGAAGTTGGGCTGGCAAAATCTTCAACTGCTAAAACCCCTGACGTGATTGCTGGTATGAGTTTTATTGATCGGGACTGGAAATTGAGTAAGTTGGTGCCGCGTTTGTAGATGGCGTGATAAAGATAAGTTTCTAGACTATATTGCTGGTCCTGACAGGATTGTTTTTTATGAAATTGTCATCAATAAGGGGTGGTGTGATGACGGTTGATTATCAGAGTAAATTTTAATTATCTCTTAGCAATTTAATCAAGCTGGATGTATCCCACCTCCCACCGCCCATGCGTTGAATTTCTTTATAATATTGATCAATCAGTCCGGTTATGGGTAGGGCTGAGCCATTTTTGCGGGCTTCATCCAGTGCAAAGCCTAGGTCTTTTCTCACCCAATCAACCGCAAAGCCGAAATCGAATTCATCATCAATCATCGTGTGGCCGCGATTAGATAGTTGCCAGGACCCGGCTGCCCCTTTTGATATGACATCTACGACCTTTTTTGCATCTAGCCCAGCATTTTCGGCAAATGCCAACCCTTCCGAGATCGCTTGTACAGCTCCAACAAAGGTAATTTGGTTAACCATTTTTGTTAACTGGCCGGCACCAACCGGGCCCATAAGGGTTACGGCTTGCGCATAGGCCTTTTGGACAGGCTCGGAGCGGTCAAAGTCGGACTGGTCACCGCCGCACATAATGGTAAGGACCCCGTTTTCAGCGCCAGCTTGACCGCCAGAGACAGGGGCATCCATAAAGGAAAGTCCGCTTTCTTTGGCTTTTTCATAAAGTTGTTTGGCAACGGTTGCAGATGTTGTTGTGTGATCGATCATTAAGCTACCGTCAGACATGGATTGGAAAGCCCCGTCTTGGCCAACGCAAACACTTTTCAGATCTTCGTCATTGCCAACACATACAAAAACAATCCTGGCATCTTTTACAGCCTTTGCCGGTGTTTGCCCATATGAGCCACCATATTCGGCAACCCACTTTTCAGCTTTTTGGGTTGTACGATTATAAACACAAACCTCATGGCCAGCTTTAACCAAATGGCCGGCCATGGGATAGCCCATGACCCCTAATCCTAGAAATGCGATTTTCATTGCACCTTACCTTTATAATTTGTAGCCCTTGCATAGCATGAATATTGTGATCTCCAAAGATCGAAAGCTTTTGCTAACGACGCAATGATCAGTCCTTGGTCCTGACCTTAGTCATTGTTGCTGTAAGCGAAGTAGAAAAGACGTTAAACCTACCGTTATTTTGATTTTAAGGGAAATACATCATTGAAGGGTCTGATGATCTTAAATTGGGACACCTATTTAAACGTCATTAAATAAAATATTGTTATATTTTAACATATATTTATGCGGTTTTTGATATGCTCAATCATTATCGAAATTAAGTTTCGGCATTGTGTGATATGAGTAATCGTTTTTCCTATAGTAATGTAGCCCAGAGTTCCAGCGCGCCCAATGGCTCAAATTTGGAACAAATCAATTATAATACGCCAAAAAACACCATATTATTTATTGGGAACTATCGCCCAACAATTCCCCTCATTCATGAGTTTGCCGCGTTAGGTTTTAGAATTATCACAGGTGTTACTGATTCATCAGAACGCGGCTATGAAGTTTCACACTTTGTTTCTGAAAAGTGGTTTCATAGCAATCCGGATCAAGAACCAGAACAATTTATTGATGAACTGAACCAGCTCCTTTCAGAGCGTCAAGATATCACATTCATCATGCCTGTTGCTGAAGACATGCTGCTGCTCATTCAATCGCATTTATCAAATTTAGTTCGCTCTGATGCTTATGTGATGGTCGCCAGTGACTTAATCAAACTTTGCCTCGACAAGGCACGCATTTTAGATTTTGCAGAACAAATTGGCGTTAAGCAAGCGCCATACAAAATTGTTACGAACCACATGGACCTGTTAAAGGGTGCCGAAGAAGTTGGTTTTCCACTTGTCGTTCGCCCAACGCAGCCTTCTATGAAGTTTGGCAGCCGGAAAGCTTTATTATGTAAAGATATGAATGAACTTAACCATCATTTACCAAATTGGCCTGACGAGCATTTAAAGCTGATTGTTCAAAAACAATTTTCCGGAAGACGCCATAACCTTTATTTTGCTGCAAGAGATGGTGCGCTTTTTCGCCTTCTAGAAACTGTCGCGGACAGAACTGATCATGCCGATGGAACAGGCCTGGCTGTTATGGGAAGAACAATTGCAATCAGTGGAGTTCTTCGAAATGATACAGAATTGCTACTTAAAAAAATGAACTACACAGGCATTGGCTGTGCTCAATTTTTAGTTTGTGAAACAACGAAAAATCACAGTTTCTTAGAGATTAACCCGAGAATTGCTGGCAATCATATGTTGCCAACAAAAGCAGGTTTATCTCTTGGCCCTTTGCTTGTGGCGCTTACGAAAAACATTGAAATTGCAAACTTAAACAGCACCGAAATGATTACTGCTGAACCGGGTTTAACTTATGTTTGGACCTATGGAGATCTTGGGGGCTGTTTTCGTGACTGGAAAAATGGGCGCATTAACTTTTCTAGCGCACTAAAGTGGGGCATGCTGGCGATAAAAGATGCCGTTAGCGCAGATATGCATATGACCTGGTCCTGGCATGATCCAAAGCCTGCTATTGCTGGTTACAAAGAAAGAGCCCTTGGCTTTTTTAGAAAAAAGCTAAACTCTGCCTGTTTTTAAGAAATCAGCCAAATCCAATCAACAGAGGTAAATTTGAAGATAGCTGGAGACATAAAAAAACGTTTTGCTTTGTTGCTGCAAGGTTCAGCCGTTGTTTTTTTGGCACGGCTAGCTGGTGCTGGGATCGGGCTGCTAATACAGTTGTTATTAGCGCGTTCGATAGGTGGTGAGCAACTGGGTATAGTTTTCATTGCCCTGGCTATAGCCAATATTGGATCAGTTGTTGCAGCTTTGGGTTACCCTTCTGTTTCAGTCAGGTTTTTGCGACGTTACAAAGTCAGGGGGGCGCAAGAAAAAGCTGAGCAGTTTCGCAAACAATCAATCAAAGACGTTGTATTGTTTGCTTTTGTGCTAATCGTGGTTTTGGTTTCCGTCATTTCGCTTTTTTCTCTGTCTGAGCAAAAAATAAGTGCGCTTTATTTGGGCGTCCTTATGATCCCTTTATTTGCTTTTCTTGCTTTAAATGGCGGTTTTGCTAATGCTCACGAACGTATTGATATTTCCTATTTACCCGATATTTTTATCCGCCCTTTCTTTTGGCTACTATTATTGGTTATCAGTCTTGGTCTGGGCCTTAGCTTAGAGGCTGGAGATGTTGTCCTGACGGCATTCATAGCCACTCTAATTGCGTTGTTGGTTCAATGGTTTTGGATGAATTCATCTATCGAGAAAGCAGATGAATGGCCATCAGGCCAAAGCATATTGATCAAGCCCGGTTTACGTAAGCTCTGGCGGTTGGCCGCCCTGCCAATGATTGCAATGACATTATTAACAAATATGATTTTTGATATTGATGTTATGGTGTTATCACTGCTTCTATCTAGTACTGATATTGCTCTATTTGGTATTGCTTTTAAAATTGCGTTTTTAATTGGCTTTGGTGTGCATGTAATTCAGCAGGCCTCATACCCAAAAATTACAGATGCCTATAGTTTAAAGAATCTTTCTTTGATGCGATCAGAAATTTTAAACGCTATTGTTCCTGCCATTTTGGGTTCGCTGTTATCCATATTTATTATCATCATTGCTGGGCACTGGATCCTTAGTTTTTTTGGTTCTGAATTTGAAACAGCTTATGTGGCTCTTTTATTGCTTACATTGTGTGCGTTAATTCGCGCTGTTGGTGGGCCGGCTTCTCAGATACTCGTCTTGGCTGGAAAGCAAAAACAAATGATCATTGTTTATGGATCAGGTTTGTTTCTGTTAGCTGGTTTGAATTTAATTTTGGTGCCTCCATTTGGGGTAGATGGTGCTGCTTTGGCTTTGGTTGGAGCAACGCTCTACTGGTCAACTTGCTTAAGTATCGTTGCCTTTAAAGCAACCAATGTGAGGGTTGATGGATTTTCTTTAGAGCTTTTAACGTTCGAAACATTACGAAGTTTGCCATTTTTTAAGAAAAATGGAGTGAGGTTTTGAAATGATGAAATTTGCAACCAGTAAGGGGTTTCAATCAGGCCTGCATCGCCACGGAAAAGAGGCTGTCTCAGTTTCAGAACTGAGCATTGACGCGATTCCTGAGATTGATGCATTGTGGCGCGATTTATATATAAATTGTGCTGAAGCCAATCCTTGCTATGCGCCTGACTACGTTAAAACTGTTTTTACTTTCACCAGATCCAAAAGAGCTGGGAGTGTATTGGTTATAAATTATTCGCCTGTTAAAGGCCCCAAAGAGCTCATAGGTCTTCTCCCACTTGGTATCAAGTTTCGTGTTTTTAATTCTTTGGCTCCGATTTATGTGGGGCAGCATTGTTGTTTCAATGGGTCATCATTACCGTTAATTCGAAGTGGATTTGAAGAAATTGCCTTATTTGCCTTGCTGAAATGGTTAAGCACAAACATCAGCAGTAATGGGCTTTTCATGTTCCCTGAATTGCCAATGGGCGGTCCTGTTGGAACCAGCTTAATCAATTTACTTAAGGAAAAACAAATTCCTTTCATCTGTAACCAAATGTTTGAAAGGCCACTGATAGATATTTCTTGTGCGAAAAATTATGAAGATTATTCCCAGCTTATGAAGGGGCGAACGAAACAAACTTTAAATCGAAAGATGAGAAAAATTTCTTCTCTTGGGGAAATCACTTTTAGCTCTCATACCGGTTTAGATGTTTCACAAGCTATGAAAGAATTTTGTGAGCTTGAAGTGAAAGGCTGGAAAGGGCGTGCTGGCACGGCTTTGTTACAAGACGCAAAGGGCAAAAAACTTACCTATGAAACACTTTCTTCACCCAGTTTTGGTCTTACTCGCATTGAGGCTTTACGTCTTAATGGTCAGGCCATTGCAATGAATATCTATATTGGTGGGGGCAAAAACGCGCTATTATTTAAACCAACTTATGATGAAACCTATGCTAAATATTCGCCGGGTTCACTATTGTATTTTGAGTCGATTAAGCAACTTTTCAAAGAAGAATGGACCCAAAGAATTGACTCGGCCGTTTTACCATCAGATCAACTCGGCTCCATTTGGCGACAAAGACAAGTGTTCAATAACTTAATTTTTGGTTTTTCTCATCTAACACCTGAGCCTTTGGTTTGGCTGGCCGCTTCAATTTTAAACTTAAAATTAAAAGCTCAGAATATTTTTAAATAAACCTGAATTTACATTAAAAACTCTGCTTTGGGCACGTAAGCAGATATGAACGTAGCCATTTTGGGAAATGACCTAATCGCCCAACCCAATCCAGCGTTGTTGGATATCCAGCATCCCATAAACGAACCCGCTGCTATCTTCTAGCGCTTCTTCTAGCCGGGTCAGTACGGTTGAGTTGGCTGGCATAAGGTCTCCTATTACATCGCCTTGGTCAAAACATAGGCCAGCATCAAATTTGCGGGCTATTGCTTTCATTGCTTGGTTTTGCCTCAAGCAATTGACATACAAATGATTGATATCTCGGTTACGTGCCGACAATATCACATGGCTAAACAATTGTGTGCCCACCCCTTTGTCGCGATACTCTTTTTCAACGGTAAAGGCTGCTTCTGCACTGCCAGGTTTGTTTGCAAAACATTTTAACTCACCTGTGCCACGCAAATTACCGCGCGGGCCAAAGTAACCCCATACCCGGCAGTTATGATCAAGCGCATGGCTGGCATAGTTTTCGATAAATTCGTCATTCACTTCACAGCCAAACCGCATATAGCGGCTGGTTTTTTCAAGTCGCAACAAATGGTCTTTAAATTCATCGCGCTCAATACACCAAAGTTTACGACAATGTCCGCCTAGATAAGATATTGTTCCCATAAATTGGTCACAAAGTCCTTTTGTTATGATCTCCTGGTTTTAAAATATAAGATCTGGGGCATAGGACGCCAGCGTAAACAGGGTTGTTCGCAAACATGACAGCCATGTAAAAATTGCATGCAAAATTTCATGATTTGGCCATAAACAGTTGCAGGTGACGATGTAGCGGGCCAATGGAGAGAGAATAACAAAATAGGACATGAGCAAAATTTTAAGCCTTATATGCCAAAACAAAGCTAAACAAAGTACATTTAAGGAAAATTCTGGAGATGAGCGGTTCGTTCTTAGACCTCTATAATGATCACATAAAGCGAAAATTGATCACCCCAGATGATGCGCAAGAAAGTATTGCTAAGGCTTTGGATGCGCTTGGGACAAGATTGTCCACATATTCTCCGCGTAAGCCAGGTTTATTTACGACTTTGTTTGGCAGCAAAAAAGAAATCGATAACGCGCCAAAGGGTCTTTATTTATACGGGGGTGTTGGGCGCGGCAAAACCATGTTGATGGATATGTTTTATGACTACATCGATTTTGAACCCAAAATGCGCGTTCATTTTAATGAGTTCATGGCTACAGCTCATGCGTTAATCGCTCAATATCGAAAATCTCATGAGGGTGACTCAATTCCGTTGGTGGCTGAAGATTTAGCTGAAAAAGCCAAGCTGATTTGTTTTGACGAGTTTTATGTTACTGATATTGCTGATGCGATGATTTTGGGGCGTTTATTTACCGCTTTGTTTAAGGAGGGCGTGGTGTTTATTGCGACCTCAAACTGTCCGATTCATGAGTTGTATAAAGATGGTCTTAATCAGCAATTGTTTATGCCATTTATTGTGTTACTTAATGGGCGCATGGTTGCTCATGAGGTTATCTCGCCCACCGATTTTCGGTTGCGGGCCCTTAATGGCAAAGATTTATACTTTACCCCGGTTGACCAACAAGCTGATGAAGATGTTTGTTCATTATGGCAAGCCATAAGCGGTAAAGCTGAAGGCAAACCGGCTCAAATTATTGTTAAGGGTCGTCGATTAACTGTCCCGGAAGCTGCTGGCGGCGCGGCGCGGTTTAACTTTAGCGATTTATGTGAAGAGGCGCTGGGGCGTGATGATTATTTAGCGCTGGCAAGCCGCTATCATTCGATATTTATTGATGACATTCCGATCATGAGACCAGAAGACAGGAACCAGGCCCGCCGGTTTATCACCTTGATTGATACGCTTTATGATCAAAATATTCGCTTGGTTGCCACGGCGGAAGCTGAACCGGGAAATCTTTATGAGGCTGGGGATAATGCAGCTCTTTTTGAGCGTACAAGTTCGCGTTTGATAGAAATGCGTCGCGGTGCTCACCTTGTAGAGGCATAACTTATGTAAGATGCCTATTTTTGCGCCAGCAATAACCACGCCTGTCCATTCATTACGCAGCAGGGGATGATATTTAAGTCACTTTGCCCGTCCTTGGCGACCATTAGTTGTGAATATAAATAGGTTTCACTTGCACTGGGCGATGACAATTCATTATTTCACAGGCTATCATCATTTTGAGAATCAAAACTCATTACAACTTTTGTTGTACGAGAGCTGTTTTTTTACATTGTTCCCTTGCACCGCTTACGATTTCACGTTAACCACACCAGTATCAAATCTATTCTTTAAGAGCCTTATTGGTTTGCACGTCAAAAAATTATCACTCTCAAAGTGAAGTGCCAGAAGTTTTAGTTTTAAAGATTTTAAACGAACCCTTTTTGGCAAAATGAGAGAGATATAACGCATTCGTAATCAGTAACAATATCGCGTGAATTTACGACCAGCTAAGGGCTGATAAGAAGTTAGTATAAAAAGTATAAAGGAGCGAAAACATGGCACGGAATAAAATCGCGCTCATTGGTGCGGGTATGATTGGTGGCACATTGGCCCATCTCATCGGGTTAAAAGAACTTGGCGATGTTGTGGTGTTTGACATTGT
>JANQQH010000458.1 GCA_028285025.1 Hyphomicrobiaceae bacterium
TTTGAAGCAGATTATTATCACCTTGTGGCTGGAATTTCAAAGTTTGGGCTGACCGCAAAAGTGGGTTATGAAGTTCTCGGCACGGATAACGGGGTGGGGTTCTTCACACCTCTTTCAACTGTCCATATTTTTAATGGCTTTGCTGATCAATTTATTTTAGGCACACCTGTAAACGGGCTTGAAGATTTTTATATCGATGTCACTTATAAAGCGAAAGACATGCCAGCAAGCCTCGCCTTCTTAAATGGATTGTTGCTCAAAGCGCAATATCACGATTTCTCATCTGAAATCGGCTCAGTGGACTTTGGTAAGGAATTTGATTTCTACGCCAAGATGCCGCTTGGCAGAGGATTTTATGTTGAAGGAAAATACGCCAACTACCAAGCCGAAACAGGCAACGGATTGGCAGCTGGTCGCGGCGGCGTTGATGTTGAAAAATTCACACTAGGCGTGGGGTGGAAATATTAGAAACTCAATAATAATGTTTGAGTAAATCCTTTTTCTTTTTTTAAAGAAGTCCCCAATAACTTCTTTTCGGAAATACCCCCTTAGCTTGATAGGCTGAGGGGGTATTTTTTTGGCAAACATTATAAATAGCAACAAGCAATTGAGCCGTAAATCCAAACAAATTGAGTGCGCAAAATTCCACCCCATTTTTAGGAATCGCCTAAAAAATACGCAAAATTTATTATGCATAAAATTGCATCGAAAAGATATAAAGCATTGATTATATTGATAAAAAAATGAAATTTAATCTTGGCATGTTATTTGAAAAACAAAAAAATGGAATATTGAAAATGAAATTTTAAACAAACGAGCAGGGCCATTTTAAATAACATTCGCTTTAATGTGCCAGGCTAAATGTGATTTGAAATTTTACAAACTTAAGTTCCAAACAACAATGTTTAACAGGGACAATGTCTATGACCATCTTTGATGTCTGTAATAAATTTTTCAAAACCGCAGCCCTTGGTGTCGCTCTATCACTTAGCGTTTTAACGCCTTATACAACAAACGCCACAGCTGCAGAACTGGAGTTGGAAAAAGAAGAACTAAAATTTGGATTTATCAAACTAACCGATATGGCCCCTTTGGCCATTGCCTATGAAAAAGGCTTTTTTGAAGATGAGGGGCTTTATGTAACCCTGGAACCACAAGCCAACTGGAAAGTACTATTAGACCGGGTGATTGATGGCCAATTAGATGGCGCTCATATGCTAGCTGGCCAACCATTGGCTGCAACCATTGGCTTTGGCACCAAAGCCCATATTATCACTCCCTTTTCAATGGACCTGAACGGTAACGGTATCACAGTTTCCAACGCTGTATGGGAAGAGATGAAAAAGAACATCCCTCACAAAAATGGCAAACCCGTTCACCCGATCAAGGCTGATTATTTAAAGCCTGTGGTTGAAAAATATAAAGCAGAAGGCAAACCGTTTAAAATGGGCATGGTGTTTCCTGTCTCGACCCACAATTATGAATTACGCTACTGGTTAGCCGCTGGCGGGATCCACCCTGGGTTTTATTCCAAGACAGACACCAGCGGACAAATTTTGGCTGATGCGCTGTTATCAGTAACACCTCCCCCGCAAATGCCAGCCACAATGGAAGCGGGCACGATTCATGGCTATTGCGTTGGCGAGCCTTGGAACCAACAAGCCGTGTTTAAAGGCATTGGCGTTCCTGTTATTACTGACTATGAAATTTGGAAAAACAACCCCGAAAAAGTTTTCGGCATACGCGCTGACTTTGCTGAAAAATATCCCAATACAACCCTAGCCTTGGTCAAGGCTTTGATCAGAGCGGCCAAATGGCTGGATGAAAACAACAATGCAAACCGTATGGAAGCGGTAAAAATCCTCGCCAAACCGTCTTATGTGGGCGCTGATGCAGAAGTCATCGCAAATTCCATGACAGGAACCTTCGAATATGAAAAGGGAGATAAGCGCGAGGTGCCGGACTTCAATGTATTTTTCCGTTACTTTGCAACCTACCCTTATTACTCAGATGCTGTGTGGTACCTAACGCAAATGCGTCGCTGGGGGCAAATCACTGAAATGAAAGAAGATAAATGGTACCACGAGGTTGCTAAAAAGGTTTATAAGCCAGACATTTACCTAAAAGCCGCCAAACTCTTGATCGAAGAGGGCAAAGTTAAAAAGGAAGACTTCCCCTTTGACACCGATGGCTACCGTCCGCCCCAAAAAGAGTTTATCGACAACATCACCTTTGATGGCCGCAAACCGAATGACTATCTGAAGCAATTTTCAATTGGCTTAAAGGACGCTGAGATTATTGCTGATGGCAAAGTCGCTCAAAAGTAGGCCATTCCACTCTCCTCACTAAATCCAGACTTTGGTGAGGAGAGACCAACCAGAACCTTTTACGATATTAAGTGACCAATGGCCATGCAAGCAACAAACATAGCAAAACACTTTTCTAATTTTGAATTTGAAGAGTTCTTTAAACAATTGATGATCCCATTTGTGGCGATCATTTTGTTCTTAGGGGCCTGGGAATTTACCGCCTCGCAAATCAAAACCTCTTTGGGGCTTGTGCCGGGACCCGTTGAAGTTGCCAGCCAATTCAAAAATTTGGTTGTGGAACACCGCGAAGAACGTAACAAGGCAACCGCCTTTTATGAGCGGCAAGAAAAAAGAAACGCCAAAAAATTAGCCAAGGATCCGAATGCAAAAGTTAAAATCCGCCCCTATACTGGCAAGCCAACTTTCTTTGATCAAATACTAACAAGCCTAGTGACAGTGTTTACGGGCTTTATGTTAGCC
>JANQQH010000528.1 GCA_028285025.1 Hyphomicrobiaceae bacterium
AGAAGATGGCATCAAGGATAAGTATGACGTGCTCAGCTTTGATAACAACGGCAAGGTGGAGGTGTTTGCGAAGCAATGACTTTGTTTTCATCTTGGCGTGGGGCTCTTCCATAAAGCAATGACATGATTGTTTCTTATCTCCTAAGCGGTTGACCCTCATACGCTCTCATAGTAACACCTAGTCTAATACTGATGGCCTATTTCAAGCGCACAAAAGTCAGGAACACCAACTATGCTGTTTGCCTATGATGAGCCCCTTTATCGCCCACCAAGTGAAGGGCGTAATTTGATTGTTCAGGCGACATTGGGCTGTTCGTTTAATCGGTGCACGTTTTGCTCGATGTATAAGAGTAAGACGTATCAGGCGCGCCCGTTAGACGATGTGTTTGCGGAAATTGATTTTTTGGTCAATCGCTTCCCTCAGGCTGATCGGATTTTTCTGGCTGATGGGGATGCCCTGGTTTTGCCGACTGATCATCTTGCCTCTTTACTTGATTATTTAGCTGAGAAATTTCCAAACCTGACGCGGGTTTCGTCTTATGCCATGCCAAAGAACCTGCTGGATAAATCCCATGACGAGCTTAGCTTGCTGAGAGACAAGGGATTAAAGCTGGTGTATATGGGGGTTGAATCAGGGTCAAACCTGATCTTGAAACGCATTATCAAAGGAGCAAGCCAACAGACGCATGTTAAGGCGATTGAAAAGGCCCGGGCGGCAAACTTGAAGATTTCAGCAACTGTGATCCTTGGTCTTGGTGGGCAGGCGGATTGGGAAGAGCATATTCGCGGCACAGCGGAATTGATCAATCAAGCGCCGGTCACTTATCTTTCAACGTTGCAACTCACGTTGGATGATGCCTCTCATGATGATTTTATGAGCCATCAGCCCGATACGTTTTGTTTTCAAGATGATGAGGGGATTTTGACCGAGCAAGAATTACTCTTGTCTTTGCTTGACCCTGCAAAACCGATTATTTTTCGCTCCAATCATGCCTCCAACTGTCTGCCATTAGCGGGCAATATACCACGAGATCGAGACAGGTTGCTGGGTGAGATTGCTGCGAGCCGCAGCGATGAAGCCATGCTTCGGCCCGCTTTTTTAAGATGGTTATAAGAGATGAGGTGCGGAGTCTCAGCTTTATCCTGGCTCAAACTCATCGCAAATAACCGCTGTACCATCAACGGAATCTGTACGCAATTTCACAATCGCCTGGTATTCTGGAGAGTTATACCAAGCTTTGGCGTCTTCCTTACTCTTGAACTTTAACACAACCGTACGGTTGTTACCTGTGTCGCCCTCAATCACTTCAATATCTTGATCCACAACTAGAATTTCAGGTGCATAGGGTTGAAGGCTGTCTACTGCTTTAGGCAGATAGTTATTATTTAAGGTATCAGAATCTAGGACTTTATGAGTGAAAATAAAATAGGCTGACATGACGAGCTCCCTTGTTGTTTTTTAAAGTTATCTAATGGACATAGCGCTGACCGAGTTCTTCTTTGGTGATTGTGCAGCTATCTCTTTTGTCTGGATCTTGGCATTCAACTCTGATGCCATCGGGGTAGAAAATTAGATTGGTGCAATCAATTTTAAATATAAGTTGGCCTTCTGGAGAAACTGAACGCTCAATATTATCGACCGTGCACTCAGTATTGGTTTGAACCATCTGGACCAACTCATCATCTTCGATTACCGCATGCGCGTTTTGAGACGGCATCATTAGACTAAGGCCAATAAAACCAGCTAAGCATTTGAAATAGATATTTTTCATGTCTGTATCAGATGTCTCACTCTTTAACCGGCTGCTATTAAAAGGGAATAAAAGTTTGGCATGAGTTTGGAGATATAGCAAGCCTATTGCTTTTGCCTTTAATTTCCATGGAAATTAAGGGGATGAGCGGACAAGCTTGAGTTTTGAAGTTTAAATATTATTCACTCTTTTCATGCTTGTCGTTCACAGAACGTTTCAACAAATCTAAACTTTCAAAGCGCTTCTTTTGTGTTATAATTCTGCAAGAGGTTTCCAGGTCTGGGTCTGAACAAATAACGCTCACGCCGTCTGGATAAAATGATACATTCTCACATGTGGTATGATAGTTTAACGAGCCGTTTTTGTCTTGTGATTTTATGATACGGACGATTTTGCACTCGGTCTTAAATAAAATCATGCGGCGGATTTGATACTCTTTAATGGCAGCTTTAAGAGGCCAGGTGCAAAAGCACCCGGCAAAAAGCGCCAATATTGGGAAGACTATCTTGTATGATTTTTTCACAATTTTTAGTCGTCGTCTGGGCGGGTGTCTATATATTCGCGGATGGCCCACATGGCTTCTTGACTGATCAGACCTTCAAATTTTGGCATCTTGGTTACGCCATTTTGGTGATAGCCTTTGCGTACCCGCATGATGTACCAAGCATCACCCTCCTCATCGTCTTCTAAATAGCGCAAATCTGGCGCGATACCCCCCGATTTAACGTCTAGGCCGTGACAACGGGCGCAGTTTGAATTGTAACCGGAAGACCCGATTTTGACAGCAAGCTCATTGCCCTTGTAAGGATTTTTCTTCAACCATTCCTCACCCAACTCTTTCAAACCCGTTGTGTCTACTGGCTGAGGGGCGCCATCGCCATGGGCCATTGCAGGGTCTTGAGCATTGGCGAATAGCATTATCGCTGAGATGGCTAAACTTCCAGCGAATTTTATCATTTTTAATTTCATTCAGTCTTTTCCTTCTTATAAAGCTTTTTTCGTTTTCATATTTTTGATTTTTTTATTTTGGTTGGCTCCAGCCAGATTTCCCATCTCGCGCTGCCATGAATTTTTAATGAGTACGTGCCAGGTTCTTTGATCACATATTCATCTTCCCCGCCGCCGCCAATATGTAAGTTTTGTAACACCCTGCCTTGCTCGTCTCTTAAGTACAAAACGAAAATGACCCCGTAGCTGCGAAACCTTAAACGGTGGGGCGTTTTTAGGTTAAATGGTTCGGTAACCATTCCCAATCGGCCTTTGTAGGTTGGCTTTACAAACCTTTGCGCCGCTTTGTCATAGCAAGCCAAGCGTTCTTTTGGATCGGCCAAGGCGTAACAAGTTTGCAGTGCCTGGGCGGCTTTTTCAGATCGGTTGTTTTGGTTGGCACTGGCTTGTTCAATTGATATCAGCATAACAAAATATAAGACCCAGATGCTATTACCAATTGTGCGGACAACCAACACATCCCTCCATGAAGGCGCCTTGGAAAATCGCAAATTTAATTTTGGTGCCCTGCATACGGGCAATCTCAAAATTTGCATAATAGAATTTCGCTTCACTAAAATTAGCATTTATGATTTTGGCGCCAACGAAAACAGCTTTGTAGGCTTTTGCGGCTTCGAAATTTGCAGCTGTTAGATCTGCATAGCTCATATTTGCACCTTTCAAGCGGGCAAACTCTAAATTTACCCCGCGCAAATTTGCAGAAATTAATTTTGTGTTGATTAATTTACTAACACGTATATCGGCGCTTTCTAAATCGGCGCCAGATAAGTCAGCTCCGGTTAAGTTAATGCCGCGCATATCGGCGCGTGTAAATTGTGCACCCCTTAGATCTGCGCCCGATAGGTCAGCTTGGGCTAAATCTGCATGCTTAAAATCTGCATTCGGGCAAACCGTTTTTGGTTTAATTTCACAACCGTTAATAATCCAAGGATCCGGGCGTGGTGGCTTTTCATTTTTAATTTTATCATAGGCCAGGCTGTTTGACGAGACAGCGCACAGCATGACGAGACCTAACGACAAAATCTTTGATTTTATGTTTTTCATAACCTTGCGGTTTGTTTGCTTAATCATGGTTTGTCTTTTTAAAATATAGTTACTTATGATGGAGAATTGCTAAATTGGCAGCGCATGAGCGCTGCCAATTTTTCACATCAAGTCGACTCTTTATAACGTTTCATTTTTTTAGCGCTTTCGTATGCCCAACAGCATCCGCGCTATTCCAAAACCGGCACCCACTTTTGGGTGAAACGCTCTCTTTTGCTGAAGCGTTTCATTGATCCCAAAACCGGCACCCACTTTTGGGTGAAACGCTCTGGGAAGGGAGCCTTTACTTGGATGCAACCTCTTTGGGCAATTCAAATACCCAGAAAGCGCCGCCTTGTGATACTGGCTTGGTTAGGTCAGCAATATCGCCGCCCCATAGAGGAACTGCGCCGCCGTAACCTGAGGCAATACCAATATATTGTTTGCCATCCATTTCCCATGTGATTGGAACAGAGACAACACCTGAACCAGTTTGGAATTTCCAAAGCTCTTTGCCATTTTTTGCATTAAAGGCTTTGACATACCCATCGCTGGTACCAGTAATGACAAGGCCACCTTTTGTTGTCAGTGTGCCTGACCATAAAGGAAGTTGCTCTTTTGCTGTCCAAACAATTTTACCTGAAAATGGTTCAATGGCTGTTAGGGCACCAATATGAGTGTCAAATTGACGATGAATGCGGAAGCCCTGACCAAGATAAGCTGCACCTTTTTTATAGGTCACATTTTCTGTCCAGTAATCTTCTGTCCAGTGATTGGCACCAATGTAGAACAAACCTGTTTCAGGGTTATATGACATTGGGTTCCAGTTTTTACCACCTAAGAAGTTAGGTGTTACCTTGATTTTCTTGCCTTGCTTTTCACCTGGTGCAGGAGGAGGAGGACGTTGGCCTTCTACTTCTATAGGCTTACCAGTTTTCAAATCAAAGCCTTTGGCCCAGGTGATTCCTGGCACAAAGGGATGGGCGGCAACCAACGAGGTTGGCTTATTGATTTTGCCATCACGTTTGGTCAGCTCATCAAGGTCAGTGACAAAGAAGAAGCCATTACGATCAGCATGAGCACCATATCTTTTGCCTTTATGCTCAAAAAGAACGATCTCGTTATTGCCTGAATAATCCCATGCATCGTTTGGTGTATGCTGGTAAAAGCCAACTATGTCACCAGTTGTTGGATCAACATAGGCTTGGCCTGAGGTGTAAAGGCTTTCCCAATTGCGCGGATCATCACCTTCTTTGGTCCGCTTCCATGTGTTCCAGGGGGCCGGGTTACCTGTACCAATGACAATGGTGTTGGTTTTCATGTCAAAGGTCGCTGTTTGCCATGGGGCACCACCGCCGTGGCTCCAGGCTTCAACCTTGCCAGTATCTTTGTAGTTGCCTGGAGGCCAGGATGGAGCTTTTGGGTCACCTGTGTGAGTTGACGGTTTACCATTTAGCATACCCTTATGACCTTCAACAAAGGGACGCATCCATAGTTCTTCACCTGTCATAGGATCACGAGCAAAAAGCTTACCAACAACACCAAATTCATCACCTGAAGACCCGTGAATTAGCATAACTTTGCCAGTTTTTTGGTCTTTAATGATGAAAGGAGCACCGGTCATGGTGTAACCAGC
>JANQQH010000537.1 GCA_028285025.1 Hyphomicrobiaceae bacterium
AGGCGCCACCCGCGGACTTGGCTATCACATAGCCCTAGAGCTTGCCAAACAAGGAGCCCATATCATCGCCCTTGGACGCACTGTGGGCAGCCTGGAAGCCCTAGACGATGAAATTAAAGCGGCGGGCTCACAAGCCACTTTGGTGCCCCTTGATTTGCTCAAAGTTGAAACCATCGACGCTTTAGGCCCAACCCTTTTTGAGCGCTTTGATAAACTAGATTTACTAATCGGCAATGCCGCCTACCTAGGCGGCTTAGCCCCAATTTCACATTTTAAAACCGCAGAATGGAACAAAGTCCTCACCACCAACCTTACGGCTAATTTTTCGTTATTGCGCACTCTGGATCCCTTATTACAGCGTAGTGAAAGTGCAACGGCCCTGTTCATCACAGACCAAGATGAAAGCACGCGCGGGGCGGCCTATTGGGGCCCCTTTACCGCCTCCAAAGCTGCTTTAGAAGTTCTGGTAAAAAGCTACGCCGCAGAAACCCAAGAAACAGGCATGCGAACACTGCTGGTCAAGCCCGGCCCCATGAGCACAAATTTACGCCAAAAAGCTTTTCCAGGGGAAGATCAATCCACTTTAAACAGCGCAGAAACAGTCGCCAAAAGGATTGTGACCAAGCTTCTTGAAAACACGTATCAAAATGGTAAGACACTGGACGTTTCAAAATAAAAGCAACAAACGCCTGAGTTATGCCTTAAGTCTCGTATCCATATTTAGAGCTCTATCACCAAACCATCATAGGCCGGTTCTATATGAGCCGGCAGTTCAGCTTTGAGAGTTTGATAATCTAGATCTATATGCAAATGAGTTAAAATCGCCCGTTTCGGCTGAAACCGTTCAACAATTTGCTCCGCTTGCTCAACGGTAAAATGACAAGGATGATGGGTATAACGCAACGCATCCAAAATCAACACATCTAATCCTTCCAGCATCGGCAAAGACGCTTCTGGAAAAGCATGCACATCGGTTGCATAAACCAACTTACCAAACCGTAGTCCCAAAGAATGGCTATTGCCA
>JANQQH010000543.1 GCA_028285025.1 Hyphomicrobiaceae bacterium
TGAGGATTTATTCTGGGCAACCAAAAGCTGGGTGAAATCAGTTTTTAATTGTCCCCCTTTCGGAACATCAAAAAACAGGGCACCATACATATTTTGATAAATTTCTGCCCACTTATCACCAAAGCTTGTCAGGTGCAGTTTTACAGTCCCTTTGCCTTGAATAAAGTCAGTCCAGCGTAAAGCCTTTGTCGCCTTTTCAAGCTCAATATCATAAAACCGTGTGTTTACATGCCAGCGCGGTTTGGGAAAGTTGGTATCAATTTTAATGTGCCCACTGGCGCGCCCGTTTAAAAGGGCTGTTTCGGCCATGTCGAAAATGGCCACCCCCTTTTTTTGAAACAAACTAAAGCCAGGCTCTTCAAGCATAAAAGAACCAATTTTTAGCCTTTGGGCAGAAAGCCGTAAATCCGCATCAAAGTTTTGAATAAAGGGCAAAAGCTGCCCAGAGCTTTGCTCCAGCCGTTTGTGTAGTGCGCTTAACCACTCATCTTGAGTTCCAGAAGGGTCTGCCTGTTCAAAAGCAGCAGGTATGAAAGAGCTAACATCTAAGTCCTTGAAGGCCAATGACCCTTCTAACAAAGAATTATGATTGGAAAGAGTTAAAGACAAAGTGCCATCGGCATAATTATCACCAAAAGCAAAAGCTGCCTGTTTAAGACTGCCTTTATTTTTTGACCACTCAAATAGTCCCGAAGTTGTAAAGGCGGGCGTTTTGTTTTTCTTTGCCTTAGCTTTCGTCGCCGACGTAGAATTATTCAGCCAAGAAGATAAGATCGATCCATCAAAAACGCTAAGGTTCATATCTCCTTTTAAATATAGGCCGTTTTGCCCGCCCAAAAGCCCGTTATAGTCTGCGGTGAAACCATTATTTTTTAAAGATAAACGAAGTTGTCCAAGTTTCACAGGCGCCTTAGAAATGTCGGCATATTTAATCTCAAGTGTAAAATTGGTTTTATAGTCACCAAGTTTTACAATCCCTTGCCCCTCAATTTCCCGATCATCCACATCAAGCTCAAACAAGCCTGTTTCAATCGGAATAATAAGGGGTGAACCAGTGTCACGCAAAATTTGCAAACGGCTGTTCACGATTGATATTTGTGAAAGATAACTTTTCTGAAGGAGTTTTTGTAATTCGATGGGAGAAGGTGTTTTAGAGCCACCTGTGCGAAAATCAAAGGTAATCAGCCCGTTATTGAAACTAAGAGACGAAACCTTTTGCAAGGCACTCAAAGCAATCCAATTTTTAGGTAATTGTTGATCAACAGCAGAAGGTGATTGCCCTTTTTCGGCCAGAGAAAAACGGATCGTCCCTTGTTCAAAGCGCACCAAAGGAGAGGTCCCGATAACCAGTGGTTTATCAAGTGAATAGCCCCATCGCTTCAATTCAAGTCTTTGCTCTTCAGAGTGAGCCGTTTGCAAACTGTAAAAACGCCCGCCTAGCAACACCACAAGCCCAAATAGCAAAGGGGCAAAAACAAACTTTCGGTTAGCAAGCATGAGTCTCCAGAACAAAGTCATAAACACAGCTCACAATCGATAACACGCAAATCAGAACGGTGATGAGTAGCAAAAAGTAATAATTTCAATGGATTAAATTCCATGCCAAAGGTGCTTAGCAAAACACTCCCTTTTTGCGTGCCACCTGAAGATATCTGTGATTAAAATTTAAAAAATATAGAATTCCTGTTCCCTGTGTCAGGATAGCATCTCTTATCGTGCGATCAGAATCAAGACACTTTATGCATAAAAAGCGAGTTAATCAGACTTTTTTCATAAATTAATCGGCCTGTATAAACAGACAAAAAATCTGTTTTGAACGCTCTTATTCGTGACGTTCCTTGCCAGTATGGCCACTGCGCCCATAAGAAATGGAGCGATTAAGCAGCAACAAAGGAATAAGCCCAAACGCAACAATCGTCAGCCCAGCTAATCCGGCTTCTTCAAATTCTTCCCGGCTGGCAAATTCAAACACCAAAGTTGCCAAGGTATCAAAATCAAAAGGGCGCAGCAGTAAGGTGGCGGGCAATTCTTTCATCGTATCAACAAAAACCAACAAAGCCGCGCTTGCAATAGCCGGCCGCATCATCGGCGTTAACACCCAGGCAAACACCCCAAAGCCAGATTGGCCAAGTGTGCGGGCTGCACCATCAAGGTTGGGCGAAATTTTTTGAAAGCCCGCCTCAATTGTTCCCAAAGAAATCGCCATAAACCGCACAAGATAAGCAAATAACAAAGCAATGACACTGCCAGAGAGCAAAAGCCCTGTTGAAATCCCAAACCAAGACTGCATCCAATCATTCATAAAGTTATCAAAAGTACTCAATGGAATGAGAATGCCGATGGCCAAAATCGCCCCCGGAATGGCATATCCCGTCCCAGCTAACCAACAAGCTGGTGTCAGCCAAGGGTGGGCGGTTAAGCGCTTGCCATAAGCAAGCAGCAAAGCAATCATAACCGCCATAAGGGCCGTTACACTGGCCAAGAAAACAGAAGACCCTGCCGCACGCCAAAAAGCTTCACTCCAAATAAAATCAACAAACCGAAACGAAGCATGCAGCAAAATCACAAGCGGGAGGACAAACCCCAAAACAAAGGGCAGGGCACAAACGGCTATAGCTCCTATTTCTTTGCCCCCGCTGAGCTGTGTCACAGGCAATTGGCGCGTATAGCCTGTGGTGTCAAAATATTTTTGATTAGATCGAGCCCGGCGCTCTACATACAATAGGCCAAGAATGATAAACAGCATGAGGGATGCAATTTGCGCCGCTCCGCCCAAATTAGAGCGCTCCAACCAGGTGCTATAAACACTGGCCGTTAATGTCTCCACACCAAAATAAGCCACAGCCCCATAATCGTTTAAACACTCCATGAGCGCCAGCACCAATCCAGCAATCAATGCAGGGCGAGCAAGAGGAAGCCCAACACTATAAAAAGCGCCAAACGGGCTGCGTCCCAAAGTGCGAGCAACTTCTAAGACACAAACAGACTGCTGCATAAAGCTGGCCCGAGCCGCCAAATAAACATAAGGATAGAGCACCAAAGCCATCACCAAAATGGCGCCAGGCAAAGTCGCAATGTTGGGGAACCAATAATCACGCGCATCTTGCCACCCAAAAACAGACCGCATCGCGCTTTGCACCGGCCCTGAAAATTCAAGCAAATCCACAGCGCAATAAGCAATCATATACGTGGGCATAGCAAGCGGGAGTAAGAGGGCCCAATCAAAAATATTGCGGCCCTTAAAGTCATACATGGTCACAAGCCAGGCGGTCCCCGTACCTATGATAAGGCAGAGCAAGCCAACCCCGCTCATGAGCAAAAACGTATCGCGCAAAGAGCGCGGTAAAATGGTGGAAAGCAAATGCGGCCAGATATTCTCCGAAGGCGAAAAGCTCATGATGAGGATGGAGATTAGCGGTAAGACAATCAGCCCAATAAGCGGCACAAT
>JANQQH010000001.1 GCA_028285025.1 Hyphomicrobiaceae bacterium
CTTTACTGCATATCGCTCAAGAACAATTCAAAGTTCTTCGCGCCGGAGTGATCCGGTTTCAACGGCGCATTTTTGTCGGGTTATATCGTTTCATCGGCTGGCTAAGAGCGCGCAAACTCACCCTTGTCATCTATGGCCTGTTTAGCGCGCTCACATTAAAGTTTATCAGCCTGACCATTGCTCAATTTCAAATTATAAATCTGCCAGCCCTTTGGCATACCATCCTTGATGCCAGCTTTATCGCTCTCACCATCGCTCTCATTTATTTAACAGGCACCATCATTAAAGCCCTCATTCGTATGGAGCGTCACGAGAACAAAGACATTTTGCAATTTGGCGATGACTTTGGCCAATTGCTGAGCTTGCGCAGCGCCATAGAAAGCACCCCTCAAGCCATTGCCCTGTGGGACAAAAACCAAAAGATGGTGATTTCAAATGAAATGTTTAAAAAAGCCTCCTCACTCAATCAGTCAAATCCAAACAATCAAGACCCTAACTATTATCAATTTTCCAGCCAAATAAATAAATTGATGATGCGACCAAAGAAAATTGGCAAACAGTATAAACCAACAAATTATCATGCTCAGTTAAGTGATGGTCGCTGGTTCAATTTCCAAGAACAACCAACTCTTGATGGCGGATTACTATGTGTTTCGTTTGATGTCACCAATTTGAAAACGGTGCAACAAAATCTGATGATACGTGAACAGCAAATGCGCAGCACCGTTGAAAATTTACGTCAATCACGCCGCGAACTAGAGCGTAAAACACAAAAGCTAGCTGAGCTGGCAGATAAATACATGCATGAAAAAGAACGGGCAGAAGAGGCCAACCGGGTAAAATCTGAATTTCTTGCCAATATCAGCCATGAACTAAGAACCCCTTTAAATGCCATTATTGGCTTTTCAGATATGATGCAAAGACAAGTTTTAGGCCCAATTGATAACCCCAAATATCAATCTTACATCAATGACATTCACATGAGTGGCTCTTACCTATTAGAGCTGATAAATGATATTTTAGATATGGCTAAAATTGAAGCCGGACGGCTTCAACTGGACACCAAAGCTTGTTGCTTGAACGATCTATTAAATGAATGTGTTCATCTCGTCAGCCCTCAAGCTGAGGACAGGAACATCGCAATTTACAAATCGATTGATGAGCAGATCATCTGTTCCTTAGATCAAAGAGCCATCAAACAAGTAATTCTAAACTTGCTCTCCAACGCGATTAAGTTTACTCCCAAACAAGGACGCATTGAGCTCACCACCAACTGCCAAGCCGATAGCATAGACATATATGTCAAAGATTCAGGCATCGGCATTGCGGCATCGCAATTGCCTATGTTGGGGCGCCCCTTTATGCAACTTGAAAACCAAATGACCAAATCACACCACGGCACGGGGCTAGGCCTTGCTATATCGCGCAGCCTTATTGATTTGCACGGAGGCAGCCTGACCATCAACAGCACAGTGGGTGTTGGCACTACAGTTCAAGTATCCCTGCCAATAGCCCCCACCATAAAAGGTAAAGGCAAACCCCTCGCCTCATCCATTGCCGCTTAAAACAAAACAATTTTAATTCAATCGAACGCCGAATGTTTTTTGTTAATGCCTATGGCGAAAGCGGCGGCGGTGCTTCCAATGTTTTTTAATTTTATCTAAAACTTCAACCCGCTCTTGGTGACTTAGCAGCTCTGCAACATCAGCAATTGTCTTGCCACTATCAACAATACGATCGCAATGTTTCGCACCATTTTGTTCAAACATTTTTAAAAAGGCAGCCCGGTCAAAATTTTTCGCCCGCAAAGCTTCTTCATATTTGGGCCAGTCATCTCTGAATCTGCGCTTTTTAAACGGGTATTTTTCACGGTGAGCCTTCAAGATTTTATCAACTTGCTCACGCTTATCTTCAGGCATGATCTTTAAAATATGATGGCGCAAGCCATGATGGTGCCCACCATGCCACAAGCCCAACCGATGGCCCGCAAACACACCAATAACAACAAAATTCAAAGCCAAAGAAGCGACAAATAACAACTTCATCCAACGAGAAAGTCCTTTTAACATTTATTCCTCCCGTCTTACTAATTGGCGCCAGTAATGAAATCGCTGGCATAATTAAAATCACCACTCAGAAAAAAAACATCCTCACTCACACCAACACTAGCAATGGTCAAAGGCGCCCCATCCCCAAACAGAAAAGAACCCGCACCTGTGGTGCCTAAAAAGATGCCAAGCAACAAACTTGCTGCGCATAAACTGGAAGCAATCAACCATCCAGAATGATTATCATTGGCCACCTCTTGCTGTGCAAGAAGGTCCTTGACCTGCTCAGGCTGTTTAAAGTCCACAATAGAGGCCTGTTTATCCTCACGAACAACCGGTTCCTCAAACACCTGATCTAGAATGTTGTTTTCAAGAGTTTTCAAGTTAAAGTCTAGAAAAGGGTCAGCTTGATCAAGCGCTGTCTCAAGCGCCAAAGCATCTGCAAAAAGCTCTTTACCAATCTGCGTTTCCTCAACCAATATTTTGATGCGAGCAGCCAAGTCTTGCGGCATACGGGAAAAATCAGTCCCATATACATCCAAAGCTTGTTCAACAATTTGTTTGATCTCTGTCTCGTTTTGAAGATCTGTCATAATTTTAAACCTTCATCTTTCATCATCTTGAAGTTGCTGCCATACCGGTTTTAGGCTTGTTTTTAAACGGCGTCTCGCCCTGGATAATAGACTTTCAGTAGCCTCGCGCGAGCACTCTAGTATCTGTGAGATCTCTTGCAAACTATGGCCTTGGTAATGAAACAGCACCAAAGCCAAACGCTGACGTTCCGGCAAGTTGGTTAAAACCTCATCAACTTGAACGCGTATTTGTTTGTCAAATAAATCTTGATGCTGCTGGGCGCTAACCGGTGCATCATATTCTTCGTCCAATTGATCTTCGCGTTTACGGCGCAAGTGATCCAAACACAAATTGGCGGTGATTTTATAAACCCAAGTGGAAAGTTTAGCCTTAGACGCATCATAAGTGTCCAGTTTGTTCCAAACTTTCAGCATCACCTCTTGCGCCAAATCTTCAGCAAGAGCTTGATCATTGAGCATACGATGGGCCAGGCTTAATACACTGGGCAAACAGCTTTGTAACAAGCGCTGAAACGCCTGCCTGTCTCCGTTTAACGCGCTTTCAACCAGTTGTTTGTCCATCGGGTTGTTCACTACCGGGCGTAAAATTTGCTGGTTCAAATTACTGCCAGAAAAAGGAGAGCTTGTCCCCTTTTCCCTTTCTTGTGGCTTAAGCATGATCATGCCCATTTATTCTTGGGACTTATCAGCCCCTTCTTCACCATGAGAGCCACGATCGGCTTTATCTTTCCCGTTCATTCGCTCACAATGTTTGCCATGATGCTTTCTATGACCGCGGTGATGAGAAAAACGACGCGGCATTTCATCTTTGTTAATTTGTCCATCATTGTTTAAATCAAGCATATAAAGTCTTCGATCAGCATGTGCTTTAAACTCTTCCATAGTTACCTTACCATCGCGGTTTTCATCAAACCGCCGGGTCAAACGCTGTGCACGCTTGGCAAAATGTTCTGACATTTTTTCCTGCACTTCTTTAGCTGTCACTTCACCATCACCATTAAGATCATATTTTTTAAATCTTTTCTCGTGCGTCGCTTGCAGTTCTTCCTTGGTGACGACACCATCTTTATTAGTGTCAGCCTTTTTCAGCATAAAGAACTTACCATGATGGGCACCATGATGCCCTTTGTGTTTGGCAACTGCAAGACTGGCTATGCCCACCATACTAGCTACCAAAACCACACTACTAACACCGATAATCTTTTTCTTTGACATTTGGCACTCCCAGTTTGTCGTTGAATATGATTATAATACGCACATAGTAGGTATGATCCGTCGCCTATATTTAAAAAAACTAGCATAAAAATTGATCATATAAATTTTTAACTTCTATCTGTGTGGTAACAAGTTTGTCGCCAAGAGCGGAAAAAGAGGCTTCGCTGGTGCTCTCAACCAATCTTTGCTTAAGGCCTTCACTGGCTGTCTCAGGCTCAAACCCTTGATCCGTACATAAACGGATCAATTGCACCAACTTATTATACAAATGCCCGGCCTCTAACAATTGCTCACAGTCTCCGCTAGCAATAATATTGGCCTCTTTTACCCGCCGCAGGCAATCAACCGTATTAGGGTCAAAAATATCTAGGTGAGAGGGCCCATGATAAAGTTGCAAAAACTGACAGATAAATTCCAAATCCACCAAGCCGCCACGCACTTGCTTTAAGTCCCAAACATTTTGTGTGCCTTTCTCGACCTCTATCTTGTGGCGCATTTCCACAATATCCTTAACCAGAATACCATGATCACGTTTTTGAGACAGAACATCTTTGATTATCCCTGATAACCGGTCTTTTAAAGCTTGCTGACCAGTGATCGGCCGCGCCCTAGTCAACGCCATATGTTCCCAGACCCAGGCCTGATTATGTTGATAATCCACAAAACTCTCCACATGGGTTGCCACAGGGCCAGAACGCCCAGAAGGGCGCAAACGCATATCCACTTCATAAAGCTCCCCTTCAGCCGTTGGAGAGGAGAGCGCAGAAATAAGCCGTTGTGTAAAACGCGAATAATATTGGCTGGCAGACAATGGCTTTTTCCCATTAGACTGAAGCTGATTTTGATCGGTGTCGTAAATAAGAATAAGATCCAGATCAGACGCCGCCGTCATCTCTCGCCCGCCCAATTTACCCATGGCCAACACACTCACACCAGCCCCTTCAAAGGTGCCGTGTTTCTCAACCATTTCTTGTTCAACTTTTTTTTGCAATTGGCCAATGATGCTTTCTGCCAAGCGCGTATATCCGCGCGCCGCTTGGGTTTCATCCAGAACACCTGATAGCAACCGAACACCGGTTAAAAAGGCTTGCTCCTGCCCAACCACCCGGGAGCGATCCAATGTATCTTGATAGTCTTGGCAATGGGAAAATTCTTGTTCAATAATCGTGCGCAATTCATCGTCACTAGGCAGATCCCCGAAAAAGCCGGGGTCTAAAACTGCATCAAGAACATGCGGGCGACGGCTTAAAACGCGCGCTAATGAAGGGGCTGCGCCCATAATCTCAGCAATCAAGCGCAGAAGGTTGGGATTGGAGGAAAGCAAAGAGAAAAGTTGCACCCCTGCTGGTAGGCTTTTTAAAAAGCGATCAAATGTTGCCAAGGCATAATCTGGTTGTGAAGTTTTGGCAATGACGTCCAACAGCAAGGGTTGAAACTCCGTCAAACGTTCACGGGCCCGCTCACTACGTGTTGCAGCATAGCGGCCAAAGTGCCAGGCTTTAACAGTTTCAATAACCGAAACGGGCGATTGAAACCCTAAAGTTTTCAAGGTCTCAATGGTGTCTGGGTCAGGCGTGTCCCCCACAAAAACCAAATTGCCGCACGCACTGGCAAGACTTTCATCTCCTTCAAACAAATCTTCATAATGGCTTTGAACAGTTTCCAATTGCTCTCTTAAAGCTTTAGAAAAGTCATCAACCGTTTGAAACCCAGAAAACTTAGCAATACGGTTCATGCCTGTTTCATCATTAGGCAAGCTATGAGTTTGCTCATCGGCAATCATTTGAATACGATGTTCAATGCGGCGCAAAAACTTATAAGCCTGGCTCATATGCTCACAAGCGAGCGGTTTAATCCACTCATTTTTGGCAAGCAAATCCAGCGTTTCTAATGTTTTTTGCGAGCGTAATTCAGGTTGTCGCCCACCTGCAATTAATTGTTGTGTTTGGGCAAAAAATTCTATTTCCCGAATGCCACCCCGCCCCAACTTTAAATTATGGCCTTCAATGGCAATGCTGCCATGGCCTTTAAAAGAATGAATTTGCCGCTTCATGGCGTGAATGTCATCAATGGCGGCAAAGTCTAAATATTTACGCCAAATAAACGGCCCCAAGTCAGCTAAGAAATCTTGCCCCGCTTGCAAATCACCCGCCACAGGGCGCGCTTTAATCATCGCCGCCCGCTCCCAATTTTGTCCAAAGCTTTCATAATAAGCAAATGCCGCATCGGTCGAAAGCGCTATTTGTGTTGCTCCAGGATCTGGACGCAAACGCAAATCAACCCGAAACACATAACCATCAGCCGTCATTTCTTGCATCAACTTAACCAGCTTACGGGTAAACTTTACGAAAAAAGAAACCGGTTCCAAGCCCTCCTTTAAACGCAACCGATCTGCATCAAAAAAAACGATCAAATCAACATCACTGGAATAATTTAGCTCATAAGCCCCTTGCTTGCCCATAGCCAAAACAATGTAACCGCTATCATCACTTGGGCACCCCGGATCTTTGGGCAAATAATCCCCTTTAATCGCTGCTTGCCGGAACAAAAAATCGACCGCTTCATGCAAAGCTGTGTCGGCAGTAAGAGTGACCGCATAGATAACCTTTTCAATGCCCCAAACCTCACTTAAATCTGTCAGAGCAATAAAAAGAGCGCACTTTTGTTTGAAAACCCGCAAAGCCTGCATCGCTTGGTCTTGGCTTTCACAAGTCTTCATTTTCTGGTTTAAATCGTGAGCCAAAACATCCATATAAATTTCAGGATCAGCATTCATAGCTGAAATGAAATGCGCGGGATGACGGGTGATCAGTGCTGTAAGGTAGGAAGAATTACCAAAAATCCCCAACAACAAGCTTTCTAGAACTGGGGTAGATTGAATCTCATCAACGAAGGCTGCCCACTCCTCATGGCCTGACAATTGCTCAAAAAAATCTTCCCTCAATCTGTGGGCATGAACCTCATCACTAGGCAAAGGCGCGCTTTTCAGCCGCTCTTTCAAAACTTGCCCTGTCATATAACTCCCCCTTACGCGACTTGCTGCGTGCCTTAAATTCCATGGTAAGATTTTTGCATTTTAAAAGCAGTTGTCAAGGATTTCACTTGCGCTTCGCGTCCTTGACAACTGCTTTTAAAATGCAAAAATCTTA
>JANQQH010000024.1 GCA_028285025.1 Hyphomicrobiaceae bacterium
ATCTCTTCAGTTCACAGATAATCAGCCCTTATTTGATCCGGCAAAAATTTACAATAAATAACCCTATCTTTTAGCCGCAACTCTTAAGCTGTATTCCGCGCTCAATAGACGCTGGAATACCAACTTAATGCATTGAAGCAACAACATAAATTCACCTAAGCTGCCTTTTCAAAAAAGGCGAACCTAACCTTTTTGCCTAAAGTAAGTTCACAAAAAATATGAACCAATCACTGTCTGATCACGACAAAGTTATGAAAATAAATTTAAGCCCAAGCCTTGTTCAACAACAATTCATTAAGGCTCAGCTAGTATAGTAACCATAACAAGCTTAGACACATGGCAGAACAGCCATGATCAGTTATTGTGTTTAATAAAGTGAACGAGGACTGTTCATAGTCAAAACACAGTTAATAAATTGGCTTAAGACCGAGGTAACAATTTACGAACAAGCGGCGCCATACAACAGAGAGACTTATGAACATCTAGAATAGAAAAGTGAGTATGCCATGACCCAACACAAATTAGGAATAGCACTAGGCGGCGGCGGTGCAAGAGGTTGGGCCCACATAGGCGTACTAAAAGCACTCCATGAAATAGGCATTCAACCAGACATCATTGCCGGCACCTCAATTGGCGCAATAGCGGGGGGATGTTATGCAGCCAATGAACTACCTGAACTTGAAGGTTTTGCATCCAGCTTGACCCGGCGAAAAGTTTTAGGCTTTCTAGATTTAAATTTAGCTGGAAGCAGTCTTATAACAGGCCGTCGCATTTGCGGCGCCCTTGAAACTCACCTTAAAGATCATCGTATTGAAAGCTTAGAGCGCACCTTTGTCGCTGTGGCAACAGAGATTGGCACTGGCCACGAAGTATGGATGAACAAAGGCCATTTGGTTGACGCCATGCGCGCCTCTTATGCTCTTCCTGGGATCTTTAAACCAGTGAACATCAATGGCCGTTGGTTATTTGACGGTGCCATGGTTAATCCTGTTCCCGTCTCAGTATGCCGTGCTCTTGGCGCCAGCATTGTGATCGCAGTGAATTTAAACAGCGATGTATTTGGCAAAGGCACCGTTATTCCAAGCCACGAGGCCAAAGAAATTGAAGCCCCCCAAGAAACACAAAACAAAGAACAAAGACCAAACTACACCTTAAGTGACTTACGCGCGCGCTTTTTTAAAGATAATAACGAAGCTCCAGGCCTTTCCACTGTCATGTTAGACGCATTCAACATCACCCAAGACCGCATTGCCCGTGCCCGCCTGGCCGGTGACCCACCAGACATTTCAATCATCCCGCGTGTAAACGAAATTGGTTTGTTCGATTTCCACTGCGCCCAACAACTCATTGAAATAGGTCATCAAGCAACCTTGCGCGCGCGCGAAGATTTAGAACATCACTTAGGACTGGTCGCCGCTTAACATTAACAAACAAAAAAAGTCTGCTCCCCCAAATGCATTGGCAGGGAACAGACCAATAGAACAGACAATAATCTTTCTTAAAAGCTTATCCTGTTGCGATATAACTTCTCATAGAGCTTGCTTCAAG
>JANQQH010000467.1 GCA_028285025.1 Hyphomicrobiaceae bacterium
GTTTTTTAAGATGAGCGTTTCAGCAGCTTGGTCAGCTTTGGTCACAGGGCTGTCATCAGCTTTGGATTCAACTTCAAAATCGCTGTGGTAATACTCAAGAATCAAATTTCCTGCAGTTACTGCCAGAGGCAGCAAAACGCGCGTTAAATCGTTATGAGTGGGGATATCCATAAGGGCTCAAGGTCTTAAAATGTTGATAATCATAAACCAAATCAAAGGGTTTTTGCTTTTAGGGTCGGTAAAACAGATTTATGAATTTAGTCAATCGCTTAAACCATGAGGAAAATCAAGTAAAATTAGGGTCTGTTGAGTATCAATGCTTGAAGTGGAACATACTAGGGCGCATTTTTTGGCTTATCAGTGACAAAAAGGGGGGCGACGCTGAAACCTTGATACTCAACAGACCCTAGTTCAAGCGCATAAAAATTAATGGATTGTGCCCTCTAGATCATCTTTGAGCAACAGGCTATCCTTTGCCAAAACAAATTGATTCGTTTTCTTGAGGGGTGAACTATGAGCGATGTTAAAGATTTATCTGGATTGGATTTAGCGGCTCTTGTCTCTAGTCGCATTTGCCATGATGTGGTTGGCCCTGTGGGGGCCATTTTTAATGGGCTGGAAGTATTAGAAGATGATGATGATGAGCAGGTTAAGCAGTATGCCATGGATGTTATTCGCCGTAATACCAAGGCAGCTTGGGCACGGTTAGAATTTGCTAGGCTTGCTTTTGGGGCCGCTGGGTCTGCAGGCACGGATATTCCCATTAATAAGATAGAAGAGTTGGCAAATGCTATATTAGAGGAAAAACACAAGATAAATTGGAGCTCTTCTCATGATTTTTTGCCAAAAGGCTATGCCAAATTGGTTTTGAACTTGGTTGTTGCAGCCGTTGCCGCGATTCCGCGGGGCGGGCAAATTCAGATTGATATTTCAGGTGATTTAGAGCGCCCAACGATTAATTTAACCTCTCGTGGGGAGGGAGCGCGCTGCCCAGAACGTGTTCCTGCTATTTTGCAAGGTGAACATGAGGGAGACATTGATGCATTGGTGATTCAGCCTTATTTTACCCATCGTTTGCTGTCGAGCCATAATTTAAGCATTGCTATTCAGCAAAATGACAATCAGGTCCAATTTACGGTCTCATAATCGGTTAAAGTGCCATATATTTTCAAAAGATGAACCGCTCACGGTAACACTTTCAGTTAAATTTAACTCTTTCTCTCCAATATTGGTTAACAATGCACTGTGATTCTCACAGTTCGGGGTAGCAATAATGCTTTTGGGTAAGAGGATAATTAGGCGATGGATGATCTCCTAAGCGAATTTTTAACAGAAACAGCTGAAAGTTTAGACGTTGTTGACGTTGAACTCGTCAAATTTGAACAAGAGCCTAACAATGGCGAAATTCTAGATAATATATTCCGTTTGGTTCATACCATTAAAGGAACCTGTGGTTTTTTAGGCCTGCCGCGGTTGGAATCTCTGGCCCATTCGGCTGAAACTTTAATGGGTAAATACCGTGATGGCGCCACGCCGACATCGGAAGGTGTGTCGGTGATATTGGAAACCATTGACCGTTTAAAAGAAATTCTTGAATTATTAGAGCAAGAAGGCACTGAGCCAGAGGGTGCCGATGATGATTTGATTCAACGGTTGGATGCTATGTCAGAAGAAGCGATGGGACTTCTTAATAGTGGCGGGACAGCTTCAGAGCCTGCCCCTGAGCCAGAGCAAGTTTTATCGCCAGAGCCTAGCCTTGATAGAGATTTAAAACCTGGTGAAGTTTCTTTAGAAGAATTAGAAGCTGCTTTTCAAGCTGCTCCTGGGCCTGATGAAGATATTGCGCCATCAGTTGCTGTTGCTGAGGTGAAAGAAGACAAACCTGCCTGTGTGCCAGCGGCCCCACCGGCTCAAAAAACGGCTGTGGCTAAAAAAGAAGATGCAAAAGCCAAAGAAGGCGGTGCTGTAAAACCTAAAGCGCAAACCATTCGTGTTAATGTTGATACGCTTGAGCAATTAATGACAATGGTCTCTGAATTAGTGCTCACACGTAATCAGCTGTTAGAAATGGTGCGCCGGCTAGATGACAGCGAATTCAAAGTTCCGCTGCAACGGTTGTCGAATGTCACAGCTGAATTGCAGCAAGGGGTCATGCAAACTCGTATGCAGCCGATTGGTAATGCATGGCAGAAATTACCCAGAATTGTTCGCGACTTATCAAAAGAACTCGATAAGCAAATCAACTTGGAGATGATTGGGGCTGAAACGGAGCTTGATCGCCAAGTGCTTGATCAGATTAAAGATCCGCTGACGCACATGGTGCGCAATTCTGGTGATCATGGCCTTGAGACAACAGAAGGGCGTATTGCTGCGGGTAAATCTGAAGTTGGTAATATTACCCTTAGCGCCTATCATGAAGGTGGGCATATCATTATTAAAATTGCAGATGATGGCCAGGGCCTGCCAACTGAAAAAATTAAAGCAAAAGTTATTGCCAATGGCATTGCGACCGAAGCTGAATTGGCTGAAATGAGTGAAAATCAAATTCATAAATTGATTTTCCATGCGGGTCTGTCTACAGCAGAAAAAGTCACGAATGTGTCTGGGCGCGGGGTTGGCATGGATGTGGTGCGAACCAATATTGAACTGATTGGAGGTGCGATTGATCTCACATCAGTTGAAGGGCAGGGCACAACCTTCATTATCAAAATCCCATTAACTTTGGCGATTGTTTCAGCGCTTATTGTTGAATCGGCTGGCCAACGTTTTGCCATTCCACAATTGGCTGTTGTTGAATTGGTGAAATCACATGCCAATGCGGAGCATCGCATTGAAATGATCAATGATAGCCCTGTTCTCAGGTTGCGTAATAAGCTCTTGCCTGTCATTAGCATGAGTAAGCTTCTGGGGCATGAAAAAGTGGCAATTTCTAATGAAGAGGGCGAAGAAGTAGAAGCGAGCACAGATCAAAATGTGTTTGTGGTTGTTGTTCAAGTTGGGGGGCAAACTTTTGGTATCGTTGTTGATGCGGTTTTCCATACTGAGGAAATTGTGGTCAAGCCTATGTCCAACATGTTGCGCGATATCACTTTATTCTCAGGCAATACTATTTTGGGTGATGGTAGTGTGATCTTGATTGTGGATCCAAATGGTATTGCTCAGGCTGTTTCTGCTGAAAGAGGTGGTGCTCAAGAAAATGGGCATTCAGATCAGTCTCAGATGGAAGATTTGGTGCAAAAAGATAGCAAAACAGCCATGCTGGTTTTCCGTGCTGGTTCAGAAGATTTGAAAGCTGTTCCTTTATCACTTGTCACGCGGCTTGAAGAAATTGAAGTCGATAAGATTGAGCGCTCCAACAATCGCGATCTGGTACAATATCGCGGTAAACTTATGCCACTTGTCTATATTGATGATCATCTGACCCATAATGAAGAAGGGGTTCAACCCATTCTTGTCTTTGCTGATGAGACGCATTCTATGGGCTTGGTGGTCGATGAAATTGTCGACATTGTTGAAGACAGATTGTCTGTTGAAATTTCATCTGAAAAACTAGGTGTGGTTGGTTCGGCTGTTATCAAAGGTAAAGCAACTGAGGTTATTGATGTTGGTTATTATCTGCCAAAAGCATTTGATGACTGGCTTGAAAAACGTGACATTCCAAATCCTGTGAAACGAGAATTGCAGCTCTTGTTGGTTGATGATAGTGCTTTCTTCCGCAATATGTTGGCGCCACTTTTATCTTCAGCTGGGTATAAAGTGACGATGGTTGAAAGCGCTGGTGATGCCTTAAAACTAAAAGAAGCGGGTGAGGTTTATGATGTCATTGTTTCTGATATTGAGATGCCAGAAATGGACGGGATCACATTTGCTGAGATGCTGAAGGAAGATAAGCAATGGGGTGATATTCCGATTATTGCACTGTCATCCCACACAAATCCAGAGGTAATTGCGCGGGGGCGTGCTGCTGGCTTTAGGGATTATGTGGCAAAATTTGATCGTGAAGGGCTTATTGAGTCAATTCGTGAATGTAAACCTAAATGCGAACACACTAGTGAGAGTGAGGCAGCTTAAAAATGAGTCAGCTTAATTCAGACAAAGATAATCAAGACGGTCCGACCAGCGAATTTGTCACGGTTGATATTGCCGGGCAACTGTTTGGTTTGGCGATTGAGCAGGTTGAAGATGTTTTTATGCCGGATGCGATAACACAGGTGCCTTTGTCCAACCCTGAGGTTGCTGGTGTTTTAAACCTTAGGGGGCGTATTGTAACTGCTATTGATATGCGCCGCCGGTTAGGCCTTGGAAAACGAGAAGATGGTCATCTGTCGATGGCTGTTGGCATTGAATATAATCAAGAATCATATGG
>JANQQH010000059.1 GCA_028285025.1 Hyphomicrobiaceae bacterium
TTAAAAAGGCTCTGATCATAATAAAGGTGTTTTTATCTTTTCTTTGCCAGCTACCATAAGCGCTTGGTGCCATTTGTCTTGATAAAAATCATGAAAACCCAAGAATTTTGTGTCTTTGCAGCTGTTTGTACCCTTTTTTTTAGCTCTTAGCTCTCGCCTATTAGCAAACGGCACGTTATAGTCGCCCGTGAAATTTCATTCTATTCTATGGCATTTACCAGGTGGGCTTTTCCAGCCGACTTATTAATGCTGTAAAGGTTCAACACTTAATTTTAAGGATTATTCCCAATGGCAAATGTGGTTGTTGTGGGCTCTCAATGGGGTGATGAGGGCAAGGGAAAGATTGTTGATTGGCTATCGGAGCGCGCAGATATTGTGGCGCGCTTTCAAGGCGGGCACAATGCGGGTCACACATTGGTGATTGATGGCAAAGTTTACAAGCTTTCTTTACTGCCCTCTGGTGTCGTCAGGGATGGTAAATTAGCCGTGATTGGCAACGGCGTGGTGATTGACCCATGGGCTTTGCAAGAAGAGATCGATGCGGTCAAAGCCCAAGGGGTAGAGATAACCAATGAGCGTTTACGTATTGCTGAAAACGCCACTTTGATTTTACCATTGCACCAGGAATTAGATGCACTGCGAGAAAAAGCTGCTGGCAAGGGCAAAATCGGCACCACCAAACGCGGCATTGGCCCGGCCTATGAAGACAAGGTGGGCCGCCGTGCCATTCGGGCAATGGACCTGTTAAACTTAAAAGCCTTACCTGCCAAAATTGAACGTTTGCTCACGCATCATAATGCTTTACGGCGGGGCCTTGGCGAACCAGAATTGTCAGTTGATGACGTGTTAAACCCTCTAGAAAAAATCGCCCCAATGATCGGGCCTTATGTTGAGCCTGTATGGCAATTGCTAGATAACCAGCGCCGCGCAGGCAAACGAATATTGTTTGAAGGCGCACAAGGCGTGCTGTTGGATGTTGACCATGGCACCTATCCATTTGTGACATCCTCTCACACTGTTTCAGCCCAAGCTGCCTCTGGCTGCGGCATTGGCCCAACAGCAATTGATTATGTGCTTGGCATCACCAAGGCCTACACCACACGCGTTGGCATGGGGCCGTTTCCAACTGAACTTGAAAATGAAATTGGCCAGCGCCTTGGCGAGCGCGGACATGAATTTGGCACCGTGACAGGCCGTCAGCGCCGTTGCGGCTGGTTTGATGCCTGCCTTGTTCGCCAAACCATTAAAGTGGCCGGCATCACAGGCATTGCCTTGACCAAGTTGGATGTTTTGGATGGGTTTGAAGAATTAAAAATCTGCACCGGCTATCAAATTGAGGGCCAGATTTATGATCACTTACCAGCCAGTGAAGATTTGCAGGCCGGGGTCGAGCCGGTATATGAAACATTGCAAGGTTGGTCCCAATCAACACAAGGCGCGCGCAGTTGGGCACACTTGCCAGCTGAGGCCATTAAATATGTGCGCCGGGTGGAAGAGCTAATTGAAGCCCCCGTTGCGTTGCTTTCAACCAGCCCTGAGCGAGACGATACAATTTTGGTGCATGACCCATTTGAGGATTAAAAGCCTAAGCTTATTTGCCAAGCGCTGTAACTTTGGTGCGGCTTATTTTCCGCCAGCTAGCGCTTTGGCAAAAGCCGCTGCTCATACATCCAGTAACCCTCGCCCGGTTCTTAGCTATAAGTGTTAAAGAACCAGCATAGGTTTTCCCATCTTTTACATTATAGATAGAGCCAGACCATTTCTTTACCCCCGCTTTTTTGCGCCCGCGGATGATGGTGAGGCCGCGTACAGCACGTTTCCTCAATTTTGGATTAGGATTATGTTGATCGCGTTTTAGACCAGAGCGGTTTGTCATCAATTTCCCGCACACCCCGCGCCCGCATGCGTAAAACCGGATGAGCTCGCTATTATGCGTTTGCCAGACCCCGATAAGGGCCTTGCTGTCAGAGGCAAGAGTTGGTGACGCACTGGTGAATAAAAGAGGGAAGCCGATGGTGAAGGTGAGAAAAAGAGATTTTATTGCCTGCCCCTTAAAATGGGTAAGCGCGCTTAAGTGACGAAACATAATAAATGACCTTAGCTATGATAAGTAGTTGTTTTATATGTTATTAATATGGTTTGTATTTATCTTATGAAATGCAAGAGAGCTATAAACCCGTTAATCATGGCTTTGAAAGGGCAGCAATATGAAAGATTTCAGATATTCATGCCTTATTACCAAAACAGTATGAAACTTGACTTTCTGGTAACTGGAAGGTTTATCGTGCTAGTATAAAAATTTGTTTCCCCAAAATGATTAGGTGATGCAATGGAGACCAAAGTTGAAAGCTGTTGTCAGGTAGAACAAACACAAATGGACAGTGGTTCAACCCTTGAGACAAAGCCGGGTTTAATCAGCTCAGCCAAAGCAACAATGCATTGTTTAACAGGCTGCACCATTGGTGAGGTGTTAGGGCTGATGATTGGTGTCAGCCTACAATGGCCCCCTCTTTACACCATCACACTGGCTGTTATTTTAGCATTTGTCATTGGGTTCATTTTGGCCATTCGCTCCGTTCAGGCCACTGAAAACCTCTCTATAAAGGCAGCCTTTCGCGCTGTGTGGCTCGGCGAAGTGATCTCTATGGGGATCATGGAGTTGGTGATGAATGTGGTTGATTATTGGGCTGGCGGCATGCATGCTCATTCTATTTTCAGCGGAACGTTTGTATTGGGTCTTGCCCTGGCCATACCTGCAGGCTTCTTGGCCGCTTGGCCGGTAAACTACTGGTTGTTATCCAGAGAAATAAAAAAGTGTTGTCATTAGAGTTTGGAATTTAACACATGAAGATTCGTGAAGTTGCACAACAAGCACATTTGAGCGAAAAAACCATTCGCTATTATGAAGATATTGGCTTGGTGCAGCCCATGCGCCGCGATAATGGCTACAGAGATTTCTCTGAACGCGATGTGCACAATTTAAAATTTTTGGCCAGAGCCCGCAGACTGGGGTTTTCAGTTGAAGATTGCCGTCAATTGCTCGGCCTTTACGCCGACCAAAAACGAGCCAGCAAAGATGTAAAACAAATCGCGATGGCTCACTTGCTTGATATTGAACAAAAAATAAATGAGCTAGAGGGGATGCGAGCAACCCTTGAAACACTGGTCAAACATTGCAAAGGCAACCACCGCCCAGACTGTCCAATCCTGAATGATTTAGCCGGCTCTAAGCCGTTGGCCCATAAATTATGACAGCTTTATTCACAATTAAGTGATTGATTCTGCCCCATTTTGTTATTTGACCTTTCTCTTAAAATTTTGATCATCAGATGTGCCTGCTTGTTTTATCTTGTCCGGCGTGATCGGTTTTAATTTTAAGGGACCTTAATGCTCACCTCTATCTTATTTATTTTTGGCGCTGTATTGCTTAGCCTGGCCAATGGAGCCAATGACAATTTTAAAGGCATGGCAACCTTGTGGGGTTCCGATGTGCTTACATTCCGACAAGCCTTGGTCGCAGCCAATATCGCCACCTTTTTTGGCGGTTGCTTTGCAGTTGTTTTAGGGGTCGGATTGCTAAAGGCCTTTTCAGGCAAGGGCATCGTTATGGCCGATGTCTTGGCTGATCCAATATTTATTGCCGCTTTTGCTATGGGCGCAGCCCTAACCGTAATCGGAGCCACTGTTTTTCGCTATCCGATTTCAACCACCCATGCCATTATTGGCGCATTGGCGGGCGCTGCCTTTGCCCTGCCAGCAGCCAGCCCGCTTTATGGGGTTTTGGCTCAAAAAACACTTATTCCCCTCCTTGTTTCTCCCTTTTTGGCCGCTGGTATGACATGGGGGTTGTGGCAGTTACGAGCAGCTGTGAGCCAAAAGCTTGTTGGGGTCGGGGGTTCGGCTGGAGGAAATTCTATCAGTGTTGAGACAGACAAAAACAGCAAAGCCCAAGATTATTTACACATTATCTCTGGCATAACGGTTTGTTTTGCCCGCGGTGTCAACGATGCCCCAAAAATAGCCTCGATTTGGCTTTTGGGGGCCGCAACCGGCATGTCACAATCTGTGGTTTTTGTGGCAATTGCGTCTTTAATGGTTGTAGGAAGTGTTTTCTTTTCCTTAAAAATTGCTAAGGTGCTCTCAAAAGAAATTACCCAAATGGATAGTGCTCAAGGGTTTACAGGAAATTTTGTTACCGCGCTTTTGGTTTTATTCGCCTCTCATGTCGGTGTTGGGGTCTCAACCACGCATGTATCTGTTGGCAGCTTATTTGGCATAGGCGCCTTAAGCGGGACAGCGCGTTGGCACAAAATTAGAGATATTATATTGGCATGGATCTTAACCTTGCCAATAGGGTTTTTGAGCGCTGCCAGTGTGGTGTGGCTGTTATTGTTTTTGAATGCATAAAGACAAATGGAGAGAGTTTACATGGACGTACAATCATCAGTGCAAGAAAGATA
>JANQQH010000472.1 GCA_028285025.1 Hyphomicrobiaceae bacterium
GGGGTCCTCTCTCTCATCCGGTGCGGCCTGAACAATATATTGAGATCAATAATTTTTATACCGCGACAGTTTATCAAAAAGGGGCCGAGTTGTGCCGCATGATCGAAACCATTGTCGGGGTCAAAGGCTTTGCCAAGGGCATGGATTTGTACTTTAAGCGCCACGATGGGCGAGCTGCCACTGTGGAAGATTTTATCAGCTCTATGGCTGATGCGAACAAGATTGACCTTTCCCATTTTGCCAAATGGTACAGCCAATCAGGCACGCCGGAGCTTGTGTGTAATTATCGTTTTAATGCTAACAGCAAAACCGGCACGCTTAAGGTTGAACAGTTAACCCCTTCTACACAAGACCAGACACAAAAACAACCCTTGCATATTCCGGTGCGGCTTGGTTTTGTTGCCGCAGGGGGGCGTGATAAAAAACCAAAACTGGCTAATGGAGAGCGCCTCAAAGACAGTGTGTTGCATATCACTGAACGCAGCCAAGAATTTGAATTCAAATCGGTAACGGCACGAAATGTCCCTTCGCTCTTGCGAGACTTCTCAGCCCCGGTCAACCTCACCATTGATTATACTGACAAGGAGCTGACTTTCCTTGCCCAGAATGATGCGAACCTATTTAACCGCTGGCAAGCGGCGCAAAATTTGCTGACCCGCCAGTTGCTCGCCATGATTGAGCGCATTGGGCAAGGCAAAGCCCCAGGTGGCAATGCCCGCCTTGCCAGACTGATTGGCAAAACTGTCTTTAATGAAGAGCTGGAACCAGCTTTCCGGGCCGCTTTCTTAAGCTTACCGACGGAAGCAGATTTGGTGCGCGCCCTTGGTAATAACATTGACCCAACGGCAAATGGGCGCGCCAAAAAGGCACTTGCAAAATCAATTGGCAAGACATTGCGTGATGAGCTTGTTGAGCTTTATCTGCGCCATGAAAACCGCGCGGCTTATTCGCCAGACTCAGTGAGTGAGGGCAAGCGTGCTTTACGATTTGCTTGTCTGAGCTTTTTAACAGCGACAGAGCAACCCCAAGACTATGAACGAGCTTGTTTGCATTACAATAATGCACGCAATATGACAGCTGCTATCACTGCGCTAAAGGCGCTTAACAATCATCGCTGTGCTGAACGCGATATTGTGTTTCAAGATTTCCATGACAAATGGATTGATGACCATTTGGTGATTGATAAATGGTTTGCTTTGCAAGCAATGAATTCGCAGCCCAGCGCTTTGAAAACCATTCGCCAGTTGTTGCGGCATGAAAAATTCAACTTGCAAAACCCCAATAAGGTGCGCGCTGTCATTGGCTCTTTTGCCTCTGGCAATCCGGTTCAGTTTAACCGGCCAGATGGTAAGGGCTATCAATTGGTGACCAAGCAGATTCTGCGTATTGACAGGTT
>JANQQH010000474.1 GCA_028285025.1 Hyphomicrobiaceae bacterium
GATACCGGACTTGACAAATATCCCAAAGGTCCAATTCGCAAAGAGCGTTTGAAAAAGAAAAACCTATCCAACTTCATAACAGTCATGATGTATCTAATGATATTATGGCTTTATGGCACCATTGCCCTGTTTGTAGGAATTGCAACGCTATTAGCTTACGGCACTTATGGGATGGGCGTATTCATGCTTGCTGGCTTTTCCATGCTTTTCTTCACAATTGGTTATTTTGCTCTGTTTGAAAGATGGAGTTTAGGCTTTAAGAGCTTAAAACCTCAATTTTGCTCAATATATGATGACTATTACTGGAAGCATGAGAGATATTGGAAACTCATTGAAAATCCTTTGCACAGTCTTTTTGCCGGAACACCATTTAAAAATACAATCTCCAGGCTATTAGGCGTCAAAATGGGGAAACAAGTTTTTGACGATGGCATGATCATAACCGAGAAAAGCCTTGTTGAAATTGGTGATTATTGCACGTTCAATAAAAGCGCAACCTTACAATCTCATTCTCTTGAGGAAGGTGTCTTTAAGTCAGATTACATCAAAATTGGAAACAACTGCTCATTTAGCATTGCATCCTTCATCCACTACGGCACGAACATTAAAGACCACACGCATATAGATGCAGACAGTTTTGTAATGAAAGGATCCGTTTGTGAAGAGGGAAGCACCTGGAGAGGAAACCCGGCAAAAGCAATTCAATCGAGCAAAATATCAGAACATATTGACAACAGTAAAACTTTTGAAGCCATTGTTGAACAAGCAGATAATACAAATGAACCGTTCATTGAAGCCGCAGAATAGTGACTTCAAGATGAGCGAGATAAAATCGAAACAAATTAAAATAGGCGGTGATGACCAATCCATTATATTCATTTACGACTGGCAAGATCTGCTAGCCAAAAGGTCTCATGATCTTTTTTCTGGTATAGACAAGATAGAAATTTCAAGAGCCAGAAAAATCACTCACCTGAAAAGAAGGAAAGAATTCATTGTCGCAAGGAGATTAACCAGGCTCGCGCTTTCTACGGTTTACGCAAATCATTGCAACACCTTTTCTGCCTCAGATGGCAAGAGCGGATGTATGGCACCCGTAGATTGGAAAATTCAAGAAACTTCGTTTGGAAAACCTGAGATAAAAAATAAAAACATCAAAAATATCAACTTTAACATAAGCCATTGCGATCAATATCTGGCCATCGCCATAACAAAAAAGGAAAAAATTGGCATTGATATCGAGCCGATAAAACAGACATTGGTGGACCCATTTCCATCTCAATTATTCTCACCCAATGAGGTATCGGAACTAAAGTCTTTAAAGACCAATGAGCAGCCCAAATTTTTTACCAAATTATGGACCTCCAAAGAAGCAATCGCAAAATGTATAGGTGTTGGGGGCGCTGTAGATTTTTCTAAAATTGAAATAAAAACTAAAAATAAAAGCCTCTATGGAACGCACATGCATGGTCAAAAAATAAAATTAATGCAGTTTTTAATCAAAAAAGACAACAACAAGAGCTTTATGACTGTGGCGTTGCAATAGTTTAATGGATTGTTTTCCCGTGCAAATTTTAACAAAAGATTATGTCCGACCAAAAAAGCAGTGGAAAACATTGGGCAATCACCATGATTCGGTAGGACTCACAGCCCAGTCATAGGCTAAAGTTGGCCTGTGAATTTGTGAAAATTTCGTGTATATGTATTTAAGTATTGTCTGATTCGGTTTTTCCAAGCTGATCTTTCTTAAAGATCTATCTAGCCAAAGACATTTCCAGTGCCGAGTTACCAGTAAAATTAATGAGTAGTTTAGGTTAATGATCCTAGGATGTGGTGTCATTAACTATAGCTGTTCATATAACTGTGGTTTTTCATCCACGAATGTTATGCGAAACAAAACAGCTGCTGCTTAAATCTTACTTTGTTTTGTATGTTCACAGTAAGATAAGATGTATGATTTAGACATGAATTTAGGGGCGAAGTATCAGGGATGACTTATAAACATTTAACATGCAAGTTTTTGACGTTGCTAGCGATCGTTGCGATCAGCGCAATGCCGACAGCCCTGCGGGCGAACGAAATCAAAGATGCAGATGATGACGAATCACCTGTACCCGGTGTTGAGGCAAGATTGCTCATTGAATACCAAAGTGATCATGCGGTAAGCGGTGATAATGGTATTGATGGTAGCCAAACCTATTCCACGCACGAACTTGATGCCGCCATTCACTTCTCAAATTTATTATCGTTATATGGAACATTGAGTTATCAGCCAGTTAGAGGTTTTTTAAAAGATTTTGACGAGCAACTCCTAAATGATGACCAATTCGGCGAAGATCAGGGCATAGAACTTGAGGAATTGTTCTTGGAATTGGAATTGCAAAATGTCGCAATTTTTGGTGGTAAATTCACAGCTAATTTTGGTAAAGCCTGGGATGACGCTCCTGGTGTTTACGGAACAGATTTCGCAGAGGATTATGAAATTATAGAAAGTCTTGGTTTCGGGGCAGAGGTAGAATTTGAAAATACAGGTATTGGCGATTTGACGTTTGGCTTCGCCGCCTTCAAGCTTGATACAACTGTTTTAAGCCGCGCCCTTCTGCAGAGCACAGAGCCTAATCAGCGTGCTGATGGCGGCGCTGGTAACACAGAAGGTATAGACAACTATGTTATTTCTTTTGATGCCGAAAATATTATTCAAAATAACATCTTAAATGCACATGCTGCTTACATGAGACGTAATCAAGGCATTGGTCATGATGATTATGATGATGAAGAAGCGTTTGTAATCACTCTTTACGGTGCACGTGAGTTTTATGGCTTAAACGTAGAATGGATTGGCGAAGCAGCCTTCTTTGACAACTTTAATGCTACAGAAGACGATATAAACTACTACACTGTTGGTTTCGACTTTGAATACCTTGAACGCTATAGATTTGCAATCTCTTACACACACCGCGATATTGATAATCCATGGGATGGATCCTATGAAGATCGCCTTTTCCAAACATCTGTAGGTGTTGAAGTTTACGATGATTGGAATGTGGATTTAGGCTACCGTCACACACAAACAACCGAAAATAAAGACGATGCTCATTTCATAGGTGTTTTGATATCAAAAGAGTTTGAATTCAGACAAGCTGCAAATTAAGTTTTATTCGAACCAAAAAAGTTGCGATAAGAGCCCGCGCCCCCTCAATTTTAACAAGGTGGCGCGGGCTCTTTTCATTTGTGACGGCCTCATTTTTCCTTTGGTTTAAATTAAATGAGTTAGTTCATTAAGAGTCTAAAATCCAAGACTTCTTCCATAAGGGCATCTTTAAGAATAAAAATAGCAGAAGGGATTTCTCGCCTCCTGCTCAATTGTTTTAGCTTATGCTCTATTCTCTTAGTGACAAGGCTTTGCTCTTGCCTCACAGCGCCAGGTGCCATTGTCATGCTTTTTGCATTTGTATGACTTGTTTTTGGCCGTTTTCCAGAAGCTAAACTTTATACCATGGGTGATGCTAACTTGTTTTTCCCAACGGCCCTTGGCTGAACTTTTGGCTTTTGCCTTTTTGTAATACCACATGCCGTGTTTTTTCAACAAAGGTTTGCAGGTCGTGATGTTGGCGCATGGTTTAGCAATTGCCGTACAGCGCCACGTGCCATTGTCGTGTTTTTTACATTTGTAAGACTTGCTCTTGGCATTATTCCAAAAGCTGAATTTTATACCATGGTTTATGCTAGCCTGTTTTTCCCAGCGGCCTTTGGCTGAGGATTTAGCCTTTTCCTTATCGTAATACCACATACCGTGCTTTTCTAGCTTAGGTTTGCACTGCGTGGCGGCCAAAGCGCTGCCGGTGTTAAGAGCAAGGCCTATAAGTGTTAAAATTAGGAGTTTAAAGAAAGGAGCAAAGATTGAGTTTGAACGCATGATATAATAAGTTCCTTTATATGATTTGACGTTTGCATCTGCGATGCTGGTGAGTATTTGTCGCGAAGGCGAAAAAGATGGTTCAATCTTTTTGTAAAATTTAATTTGTTGGTGATTTTGCCTGATGAAATATGCTGCCATTGAATTTTTAACCACCAAAGAGCTGGCTGAATTACTGCGTATTAAAGAGCGCCGGGTTTATGACTTGGCGGCCTCTGGTGAAGTCCCATGCAGCCGAGCGACAGGCAAATTATTATTTCCGCGCAAAGCAATAGACCAATGGTTGGTGGAAAACGGCTCTGGCTTTTCAGCCCTGCGGCGCAAAGAACGGCCTGGCGTGGTGGTTGGCAGTCATGATCCCTTGTTGGACTGGGCGTTAAGAGAATCGAGCTCAGGGTTAGCCTGCTTGTTTGACAGCAGCGCCGACGGGTTGGGGCGGTTTAAAGAAGGCGAAGCCCTGGTAAGCGGTCTTCACCTATATGATCCCAAATTCAAACAATGGAATGTGCCGATAGTGATGGAGGAGCTTGATTTTCGCCGCGCCGTTCTCGTGGAGTGGGCCTGGCGCGAGCGCGGTTTTGTTGTCGCCAAAGGCAACCCAAAAGACATTAAAAACTGGGCTGACTTGAAAGGGGCAACCATTGCTGGGCGACAAAAGGGGGCAGGCACCACCGTGTTGTTTGAGCAATTGGCAACACAAGAAGGGTTGGATTTGGCAAAGCTAAAATTTACCCAAGCACAGCGCTCAGAAATGGATGGGGTGTTAGCGGTGGCTGAAGGCAAAGCAGATATGGCGTTTGGTTTGGCCTGCTTTGCCAAGCAATATAACTTAGACTTTGTGCCCGTGATCAAAGAGCGGTTTGATTTGCTGGTTTGCCGCAAGGGCTGGTTTGATGGTCCGTTTCAAGCTCTAATGGAGTTCACCAATGAGGCAGCGTTTAAGGAGCGAGCAAGCGAACTTGGTGGCTATGATGTTTCTGACCAATGGCTGGTACGCTATAATGGGGAGTAGGTTCAGCTTCACTCCAAAGCTATCATTAGTAAGGCCCCTTTCGAAATGAAGCTCAGTGCCATCATAAGGAAAACTGCTATGAAATAGAAACGGCTATGCCATCACCGCGTTTAGTGGCCTCTTTAAGTATGTCTAAGAAAACCGTTAGATACTGCTCAATATATTTTACTGATGAGCCGTCCCAACCAGGACCACCGTAAATATTTAATGCATTAAACTCTTTAGGTTGGTAGCTTGATATAAGTTTTGAGACAAACTTTTCACTTAACTTTCTTTTCAAATCTGAAATATCATCTGGTGAATGAACTTCAAATAGTTCATCAATGCCTTTAACCTGACTTCCAGTGAGAAGAAAATTCAAACTAGGATCACCTGTAATTAAATAGTGAATTGCATGCCATGCTTTATCCAGATTGACGCTTTCTGCATCTGACTGCAATTGAAAATTTTCAAGGTTGCCTTCTGTTGCAGAATTATACGCGGCTTGGCTGATTAAGTATACGTTGGCCGTCATACTCATGTGTCACATCTTCCCATAAATTTTATTTTAGAACTCTAAATAACATAAAATTGTGGTATCTACGATAATTCTAGTTGGAATATTAATTCTTATTAAATTCCGCTCCGGGGCAAAAGCACACTTACCCAAATTATGTCGTTTACCTATTCTAAACAAGCCTCTGGGGAACATTTAATCTTGAAATACTCATCAGTAAAAAAAGGACAAAAAGATTTAACGCCTGGCTTTTGCCCATTTACCAAACTCAGCCCAAAACCGAAGACCAAATATGACCTTCAAACTAGCAATCAGAACCAGCCCACATAAAATGGCTTTAGATATCGGCTCCATGGTCCCCTCAATAAGCACAGCATGCACAACAGTTCCGATAACAATCACAATCGCAAAAAGGCTATGAACCATACTCCAATTGCGCGGTCGCAGGTGCAACCGCCGCCGAAACGCTGCCAACAGGGCGCTGACAAACAAGGTCCACATGGCAATCACACCCCAGTTTGAAAACGGCGTTGGAGAATTAAACAGCAACACATCAATAACATCCGGCGGGTTAGAAATCCAAAGCCCCACCACATGCACCACCACTGCCGTAACGAGCAGTGCCCCAATCCAGCGATGAATACACCGCGCCGTCAAAACAGACAGCCCAGACACATACCCACCAATGAGCAAAGGTTGCAAAAGCAAAAGCCCCAGAGTGATCACACCAGCAAAGCAAGCGGTGATATAAACAGGATCGCGCCAGGCCAACAACGGACTTGTTGCTGCAAAGGAAAACGGCACAATAATAACAATCGCCAAAACGACCCAAACAAGGGCTTTGCGCCAGCCACCTTGCTCTTTTGTGATCATTTGGTTAAACGGGTTTGAGAACAAAATGTGCCTCAAGGCTGGTGTCTTTTGAGCTAGGCATAATAGGGCGCAAAAAGACGGTTTCATAATCGCCGCTATCATAGGCTAAGTGACCGTGGGGCTGGCCAAAAGCTGGCACGATCTGTGGCATCTCTAAACGAAATTCACCATTTTCATTTGTCAGAGTTGCGCCATGACTTTGCGGGTCGCTCTCATAACCTTCTGTCGTATGCGCCCAGATCTGGATGCGTTGCCCGGCAAGCGGGGCCCCATCACCGGCCCGGCGCACAGTCCCGCTCATCCAAAACCCGCCGCCGCCAATCTTATCCACAATGGGGGCGCCTGGTTGATAGTTGTTTGAGCCACCGCGCATCGAAGGGGTGGGGGCAAATTCTTTGGCATGGGCCGGCAACAGCGCGCTGGAAACTCCGGTTACTCCACTAGCAATCACAGCGCTGCCAGCGGCGATAAAACGACGGCGATTTAGGTAGAGGTTTCTCATGATTATATCTCCAAGTAAGACAGCCTTATTTTTTTAAGCTTTAAGCAAAAAATTGGACGGAAAAAAGTATATCGTTTGCCGTTTTTGTGATCAATTCACAAATTGAGGAGGTAAAGTTTGTAATGAGTTTTTTTTAAATTCTCTTATGTCTTAAGCAATAGTGGTAGCGGTATAATCATTAGGATGATGATCTGTCACCAATTCAGTTTAGATGCAATAGAAAAGCAGGCTTTTGCTAAGGCAACAGAACACATAAAATGAATAGGTCCTGAGCCTAGTAAGATCCACAAATATCAGAATCATCCTGTAAAGCCTGAACAGTAGCGATGCGGTCTAGCACCGCGGTTCCCTGAAAAGAGTGACCAAAAATCAACGTCTCTCGTATATCACTGATATCGGTCTTGCATTTTAAAAGATCAAAGAACCAGGGACCATCTGAGATCTCTCCATAAAGAACAGCGCCTATTATGAGATTGTTTTTCAGAACAAGGCGTTTATAGACCCCCGCCATTGTATCACGTAAAATGATATCTTGTGTGTCCTCATCCATAGCAAAGTTACCAGCAGAATAAAGATCAATTCCGGTGACTTTTAATTTCGTTGCTGTCTGCGAACCAGAATATAAAGATGACCCCCCAAGCAAAGTATCTGCAAGAACATCAGCCATTTCATATAAAGGAGCGACCAGGCCATAACACGTTCCATTGTGTTCGGCACATTCTCCAAGAGCGAAAATGTTTTCATCATTGGTGCTCATATCGTCACCAACCAGAATGCCATGGTTGACCGCCAGGCCAATCTCTTGTGCGAGAGCAACGTTCGGGCGAACGCCAACCGCCATACAGACGATGTCAGCATCAATGCGCATGCCGTTTTCAAGTTCAACACCACTGACATGTCCCTCTTCACCTAATATTTGTGATGTATTGGCCTGGGTGATGACATCAATACCGCGCTTTTCAAGGGTTTCTTGCAGCAAATGCCCAGCTGATTCATCTAACTGACGCTCCATTAATGTATTTGCCAGATGGATAACAACGACAGACATGCCTTGTTCTTTAAGGCCAGCAGCCGCCTCCAGGCCAAGGAGGCCACCGCCAATCACAACGGCATTTTTTTTTGATTTTGAGGCCTCAAGCATGGCGTTCACATCATCTAAATCACGATAGGTTAAAACGCCTCGCAAATTATAGCCTGGTATGGGAATGACAATAGGGTTTGAGCCGGTTGCAAGAACCAACTTGTCATAGTCAGCTTCAATACCATTTTCTGAGGCGACCCTCCTTTTCACCCGGTCGATCTTGGTGACTTTGGATGATTTATGTAAGGTAATGCCATGCTTTTCATACCAGCCATCATCATGGGTGATGATGTCTTGATATGTTTTTTCTCCTGACAGAACCGGGGAAAGCATTAAACGATTATAATTGACCCGTGGTTCTGCATTAAAAATAGTTATGTCAAAGCTGTCTGGTGAGCCTTCTAGCAAATGTTCCAGCATGCGGCCTGGGGCCATCCCATTACCGACAACAACAAGCTTTTTTTTCATTCCAGTCTCCAAATGAAATCCGTCTCTTAAAATATCAGAGGACAAAACTTAGGTCCTTTAACCTCTTAAAAAACATATGTTGTTTAAGTGGGAACATCTTTCAAATATGATTTGTGGGCAAGACGCCATTTTAGAAATTGCAGCAACTGTGCCAATTGAGAAAATGCCTGTAGCCTTTGTTTTAAATGCGAATATTAATTTTGATAGGAGCGTGCCCTGACTAGAAGCTTAAAATTTAGGCAGGGCGCTTATAACTAAAGCGCTGAATAAATGTTTAGCACAGAGTGATAAAAATGAATGCTTAAGCAGGAAGTAAAATTATAGCAGAATTATCCATCAATTAAAAAAATTTTTAAAAAACAATAAGTTAGATAAAGTTCGACCAGTTGGCATGTTTTCTGCAAAATCAGTCGATAATCATCGTCAATGGTTTCTTAAGGGCGCAGACTTAATTAAAAAATAACCGTGTAAAAAGTGCAAATTTGTATCGATACCGTCCGCAAATCTAAAGACAAAATCTATTTACCTTGGTGTGCACAGTAAATAACCAATTCGCTAAAAAAAGGCACGGTGAATTTTACGTAAGTAATTGTGAAATATAGAATAAATAAATTGACAAAGATGATTTAGAAACAATAATACCGGTAAATAAAAACAAAATTTTTCAAAATTACGGGGGTAATTTTTTATGAAATTTGGAGCTAGAATCCAAGTAATAGCCCTAATGAGTTTTGCTATTCTCAGTGGGACAACAACGACTAAAGCTGATCAAGGCATCTTTGATGCCATTACAAATGGCAAGATTTATTTTGATGAACGTTACCGTTTTGAATATGTCGATCAAGCCAACATTGCAGAAAATGCGGAAGCTTCGACATTACGCAATCGTTTGGGGTTTAAATCTGCACCTTGGCGCGGCTTTATGTTTTTGGTTGAATTTGAAAGTGTTGTTAATGTTGGTGATGATCGGTTTAACAACACAATAAATGGCAGAACACAATTCCCAGTGGTTGCTGATGTTGAATCAAGTGAAGTCAACCAACTATTTTTCGGATATAGCGGTATCCCTCAAACAAATTTGAAAGTTGGACGACAAGTTATCGTTTTCGATAATCACCGCTTTATCGGCCATGTCGGTTGGCGACAAAACAACCAAACATTTGATGCCGCTTGGGTTCAGAACAAGTCAATCCCTGGTTTGACGCTGACTTATGCTTATATTGATAGAGTAAATCGTATCTTTGGCAATAAATCCCCGAACGGCAATATTGAGACGCAAACTCATGCCATCCATGGTGCCTATAAAGTTGATGGGATTGGCACTGTGAAAGGCTATAGTTATTTAATAGATAATGAAACACAATTTAATGGCGCAGATTCAGCCACATACGGTGTCAGCT
>JANQQH010000122.1 GCA_028285025.1 Hyphomicrobiaceae bacterium
TCAGGGTGCGGTAAGTCAACGTTCCTGCGATGCTTAAATCGCATGAATGATGTGATTGACATTTGCCGTATAGAAGGGGATATCACCCTTGATGGCGAAGATATTTATGATGATAAACTCGATGTCGTTGAACTGCGCGCCCGCGTTGGCATGGTTTTCCAAAAACCAAACCCATTTCCCAAAAGCATCTATGACAACATCGCTTATGGGCCGCGCATTCACGGTCTAACCCAAACCCCGGGCGAACTAGATGCTTTGGTTGAAAGCAGCTTGAAAAAGGCTGGCCTTTGGCAAGAGGTTAAAGACCGTTTGCAAGACCCAGGCACGGGTCTGTCTGGCGGTCAACAACAACGTCTATGCATTGCCAGAGCCATTGCCACCAAACCAGATGTAATTTTAATGGACGAGCCATGCTCCGCTCTGGACCCGATTGCCACCGCCACAATTGAAGAGCTTATTGATGAGTTGCGTGCCAATTACACCATTGTGATTGTGACCCACTCAATGCAACAAGCAGCCAGGGTTTCACAACGCACCGCGTTTTTCCATTTGGGCAAGGTTATAGAAGAGGGTGAGACCTCGCAAATTTTCACCAACCCCCAAAACGAAAAAACCCAAGATTACATTACAGGCCGGTTTGGATAATTAAAGTCAGCCAGTATTTTACCAATATCATGAAATCTTTTGGTCCAAGATAGGAACATAAAAAATGACCACAGAGCACATAGTAACATCATATGAAGATGAACTTGCCAGCCTGGATAAAAAAATCGCCCTTATGGGAGGTTTAACAGAAAAGCTTGTTGGTCAAGCCGCTGACGCGCTTCGTTACAGAGACGCTGATTTAGCCCAAGCAACCATTGAAGACGATATAAAGATCGATGAATTAGAAATCGAAATTGAAGAACAAGCTGTCACCATGATTGCCCGTCGCCAACCTATGGCGCTAGATTTGCGCCAAATCATAGCCGCGGTTAAAATCACTTCTGACTTGGAGCGCATTGGTGATCTTGGCAAAAATATCGCCAAACGCACCCTAAGCGTCCACTCAGAAAAACAACCCACTCAGCTTGTGCACGGCATGAAAAACATGCAAGACCTAGCTCTTGCTCAGCTAAAAGATGTGCTTGACGCCTACACAGAGCGCAACACCCACAAAGCCCTTTCTGTTTGGCGGCGCGATGAGGAAATTGATGCCATTTACAATTCTTTGTTTCGTGAACTGCTAACCTATATGATGGAAGATCCCCGCAACATTAGCTTGTGCACTCACTTACTCTTTTGTGCCAAAAACCTAGAACGGATCGGTGATCATACGACAAATATTGCCGAAACCATCCATTTCCTAGTGCTTGGCACAACCATTACCAGAGAGCGCCCAAAAGGTGATGAAACCTCACAGATGGTTGTGGATGAGCCAAGCTAAAAACAGGGGCGAACAAAGGACAAGAACGAATAATTAAGGTCAAATAATGAGCGCAAAAATTCTTGTTGTAGAAGATGAAGAGCCGTTAGCCCTTCTCTTACAATACAATCTGGAATCAGAAGGGTTTAGTGTTGATCTCATTCATCATGGCGATGAAGTGGAACTAAACCTTGAAGAAAACTTACCCAATTTGATTATATTAGATTGGATGTTACCAGGGGTCTCTGGTCTCGAGCTATGCCGCCGCATTCGCGCCAATGGCAAAACCAGCAAAATCCCAATCATTCTCCTCACCGCGCGCGGCGAAGAAAGTGATAGGATACGCGGCCTATCAACAGGCGCAGATGATTATGTCACCAAGCCCTTTTCCGTGCCAGAACTGATTGCACGGGTCAAGGCTGTGCTGCGGCGAGCCAATCCCAAAAGTATTGCTGACATGCTCACCGTTGGTGATTTGGAAATGGACCGTTCCAGCTTTCGCGTCAAACGCGGGCCCAGAGAAGTTCGCTTAGGCCCAACAGAATTTCGCTTGCTCGAATTTTTAATGCAAAGCCCAGGGCGTGTTTACAGCCGTGGCCAATTGCTAGACAGCGTTTGGGGCCAAAACGTTTATGTAGATGAGCGCACCGTAGATGTTCACATTGGCCGGTTGCGCAAAGCTTTAAACCGCGGCAAAGAAAAAGACCCCATCAGAACCGTTCGCGGCGCTGGCTATTCTATTTCTATAAAAACGGATGCAGCTTAAGAATTTGTGCCACACCGTGACTGAACCAACATGTTAGTTAAGTCACACACTGGGCGATTGATTTTTCTAGTTTCTCAGCCTAGTTCACCAAGATGTGAACAAGTCTGATGTGCATTTTAAAAAGTTTATGGCATTCTAGACACTGTTTCTAACAACAAGAGACAGGAAAACTATGAATAGCATTTCAAGACGCATCTTTCTAACCACTGGACTTGCCAGCTTAATGATCGCCAGCCTGCGTCCATTTCAGGCAATAACTCAGGCCGCAGAAAAAATTACGCCCTTAAAGCTAACAGATGAAGAATGGCGCAAACGGCTCACGAAAGAGCAATATCGTGTCCTGCGCAAGCAAGGAACAGAGCGTGCCTTTTCCAGCCCATTAAATAATGAAAAACGTGAAGGTCTATATCATTGCGCAGGCTGTGACCTACCCTTGTTTCATTCCAGCACCAAATATGACAGTCGCACAGGCTGGCCAAGTTTTTACGATGTATTGACAGGAAGTGTTAAAACCAAAATCGATTATTTGATCGGCTATCCGCGTATAGAATATCATTGTGCTCGTTGCGGCGGCCATCAAGGCCATGTGTTCAAAGACGGCCCCAAACCCACTGGCTTGCGCTATTGCAACAACGGCGTAGCGTTAACGTTCAAGCCCGTTGTGAGCTAAAAGTAAAGCTCTTCACATTCTATCCCGAAGAAGGGAGTGCTCACCTTCAGAGCACGGACATGGCGCTGCAAGCGCCTTGCGCTTAGCGCGGTTGCTGGTGGGCAAACCAAAGCGCAACAAAAAAGCGCCGCCCCGTCGGAGGGCTTTGCGCCTCTTCGGTAAAAAAATAGCCTGTGAGACAAA
>JANQQH010000163.1 GCA_028285025.1 Hyphomicrobiaceae bacterium
ATGTACGTCTCGTTGAGTTTGAAGATGATATTTTAAACGGTGGCACTGGAAATGATACACTCTATGGAGGTGGCGGGAATGATACGCTGATTGGCGGAACAGGTAATGACACGATCAACGGCGACGACGGCTCTGATCTTTTCATTTTCAATGAAGGCCATGGCGCTGACACAATCGATGGCGGCTCTGGCGGATCTTGGACTGACACCATAGAACTTCATGATTCAGCCGGCGGTTCAAACATCGGCACCTATGGCACAGACTGGACACTCACCCTCACACAAGGGTCAATCGACAGCGTCAATGCAGATAGCATTGATCTTTCTGATGACGCAGATGGTACCATCAACTTACAAGATGGCAGCTCAATCGACTTTACAGATATCGAGCGCATCGATTGGTAAACAAACAAAAAGCCCAGCCTTAATTTCAAATGGCTGGGCTTTTTTCTTTTTATAAAACCCGGCTAACCAATTTTGCGACCATCAGCCCAATCAACATCGCACAAACAAACACCAGCGCACTTAACCCCCCAAAAGTTACGCTGGCAAGCGCAGGCCCAGGGCAAAACCCAACCAAGCCCCAACCAACACCAAAAATCAAAGCTCCAAGTATTAGCCGCCAATCAATAAGCCCGCTTGGGCAAGAAGGGAATTCTTTAGCAAACAAGGGATGCGGCTGGCGCAAAACCAATCGATACCCAAGAAAGCTTATCAGCACCGCTCCTGCCATAACAAACAAAAGGCTGGCATCAAAAGAGCCAAAAATATCCAAAAAATTCAAAACTTTAGAAGGATTGCTCATGCCAGAGACCACCAATCCAAGCCCAAAAATCAACCCCGCTATTAAAGCAACCAAAACTTGCATAATACCCCCTTAAATAACATGCCGCATGATAAAAACAGTCACCATGGCACTGACCATAAACACCGCAACCGCCACCAAAGAACGTTTCGAGAGCCGCGCGATGCCGCACACACCATGACCAGATGTACAACCACTGCCTATCGATGTGCCAAACCCAACCAACAACCCAGCCGCCACCAAATAAAACACATCATTTGTCACAGCAAAGTCCGGCAATTCACCGGTCACTTTGCGATATAAAAACGGGGATAAAACCAAGCCTGCCAAAAACGCCAAACGCCACAAAGCCCCTGACAGATCAACAGTAAACAACCCACCCAATATGCCTGAAACACCCGCAATGCGGCCCAAACCACCCATTAAAATCACAGCTGACAGCCCAATCAAGCCCCCGCCTAAAAATGACATCCATGGTGTAAAGTCCGTCAACATACCTGTCCCCTTTCATCAAAAACGATAAATCTTCCCTTTACCCTCTACATTAATTTGCTAAATAACACATACAACTAGACCGTAGACTCATAAATACATATCATACACAAAGGCTAATCATGAAATGGACCCCGGAACAAGACGCTGCCCTGAGCGCTGTTGATGATTGGCTACACCATGGCAACGCCCCAATCTTTCGTTTATTCGGGTTTGCTGGCACAGGGAAAACCACCCTTGCCAAACACATCGCAGAAAATGTAGACGGCAAAGTTTTATTTGCCGCCTTTACCGGCAAAGCCGCCCTTGTTATGCGCGACAAGGGCTGTGAGGGAGCCTCAACCATTCACAGTCTGATCTACCGCCCAGGCGAAGAAAGCACTGAAACCCCGGACTTCTTCATGAACCGAGACAGCCCGGTTAAAAAAGCAGATCTCGTTATTATTGATGAATGTTCCATGGTCGATGAAGAGTTGGGCCGCGATCTTTTATCCTTTGGTACAAAACTTCTTGTCCTAGGAGACCCAGCCCAGCTACCACCGGTAAAAGGGGCGGGGTTTTTCACCAATCATGAACCTGATTACCTCTTGCAAGAAGTTCACCGCCAGGCCAAAAATAACCCCATCATCGCCATGTCAATGAGCATTCGCCAAGGCGATCAATTAGAATATGGTCGTTATGGTGAAAGCCGCATCATCTCAAAAAACGATATTGAGACACAAGACGTATTAGACACAGATCAAATCTTAGTTGGTATTAACAAAACCCGCCGCTCCTATAATCAACGTCTTCGAGACCTGAAAGAGTATCAAGGCCCGCTGCCAAATGTTGGCGAACGCCTCATCTGTTTGCGCAATAACAAAAAGAAAGGCCTGCTCAATGGCAGCCTATGGACCGTCTCCAAAGTCTCTGATGATGTAAAGGGGCGCTTGACCATGCGCCTGATGCCAGACCAAGCCATGGCACAAGCCAAAACCACCCGCGTGCGCGTATGGCGTCATTTTTTTGAAGGTAAGGAACAAGAACTCGACTGGACCCAGCGCCGCAATTTTGATGAGTTTGACTATGGCTATGTCATCACTGTTCACAAAGCCCAAGGCTCACAATGGGATGACATAATTCTTTTTGATGAAAGCTGGGCGTTTAAAGAAAGCGCCCGCCAATGGCTTTACACCGCAGTCACGCGCGCTGCGCAAACCATCACACTTGTGAGGTAAATGATATCGCAACAAGGCCGTAGACCATAAATTAAGGCTTACCAAACACGAAAAATGTCCGAAAACAATATCCGAAATGCATAAAGCAAAGCAATGCAGCCAAACAACAGATGAACAAAAGGACGCTGCCCATCAGCATCTTTATAAGTAAGACCATGCCAAGCAATAGCTCCCAGAACCCCTAATGCGACAATATTAAATACCATATCACCCATAAAGACTCTCTTTTTTTCCATCAAAAACAAACTATTTTACCAAATAAACCATAAATTAACCTGCACTCTATAATTGTATATGAGGAGTGGAAACAATTTATATGGGAATGACAGGGTTAAACAGCTATGGACCCCTTAACAGCGTCTCCACGCGAAGCAATCGTACAATTATTACATGTTCAACCCAGCGATGAAATCCGTCTACGTAGACTGATCAACCGCATTTGGTTTTTTTATCAAATAGAGGCGATCAATTCACTAAGTGAAGAACAAACCTTATTAGAACAAATCACCACGACCCCTAAAAGCCTCAAATTTGATTTATTCATCACTGATTTTTCCACCAATTCCCCCGTACAAACTCAAAACAAAGCAGAATTACTAGTAGGCTTGCGCAAAATGAGATGTCCTTTAATAAGCCTTTCAGATCAAGACAGCTATAACTGCCAATATGAAGACAGCAATTGGATCCATATCACACTACCGACCGATGACATAGAACGACACATTGAAGAAGCCAACAATGCCATAGCCAATTTTTGGTTTTGCCTCCCCTCAATGAAATAAAAAGGTCAAGCTCATCAAAAAAGATAAAGGGTACAGCCTAATAACGTCGATATTTTGAGACCAAAATATCAGATAAGTAGAGTTTGCTAAAATATTGCAGGCTAACATAATAAGAATCTGGCCTGTCATAATCACCAGAAACCCCGGTTGCAACCGTCCATTCCCCATCCCCCTGTTTCAAACGAGTAAAAGCCCCTAAGCGAAGGGCATCATAATACCGGTTCCCAAAGCCCCCAAACTCAACACCGACATCAACAAAATGATAGGCAGGCATTCCATAGCGCCCAAATAGAGAATAAAACTCATTACCCGTAGAATACGTCCCATAGCCGGAAAACCAATGCCCCTTATCAAATTCACGCCACGCCTCCAGCGCAAATTTAGCCCCCGTTTTACTGCCTGAATGATCTTTTTGAACCTGTGCTTTATGCGAAGCTAGTATCTTTTCAATCTCACTTGCAGGAAGAATATCCCTTAATTGATTAGCCACAAGATTAAATTGAGCATTCACTTGATTCTGATTAAAAGACCTCTTTTCATGGACCAAACCTGTATAGGCTTTAAAAATGGACCCTTGAAACCGGAATTCATAGCCGATCAGAGCCTCAATAAAATCAGACTTGCCAGCAACATCAATATGCGATTGCTTCCCGTCAAACACATATGTAATAGGACGGTGTTTATAATAGCTCTGACCATAAAGCGCCTTTAAACGCAATCCCTTTAAATTTATATGCTGGTCAAGCGCCCCTGTGACCCCACCCCCATAAAACCCAAATTGATTTTCCGTAAAATTGGCACCGCCAAACACGTCTACCAATGGCAGTTCATCACCGCGTCTTTCCTTACGCTGCAAATACCCTTCATAGCGCCGCCAAAGCGCCTCATCAGGCTCTTCATAAATATCAAAAACAATATTGGTTTTATCTCGTTTTGCTTTTTTTCTCCTGGCGAGCAATTCTGCAGCCGACGGTAAATCACTCAAATCGTCAATCTCAATAGGAGGGGCAATCTCCTCAGCCATAGCTTGATCAACCGCGGGAAGAAAACACCAACAGCAACGCTGATTTTCATAAAAACAATCAGACCGGCAACCTAAAACTAAATAGAAAAAAACAAACAGCACTAAGAAAAGCAAAAAACACCGAACACTCTTAAATAGGGGACCACGACCACTATGCAACCCCATAACAACTCGTTCCCTTGAAACTTTTG
>JANQQH010000167.1 GCA_028285025.1 Hyphomicrobiaceae bacterium
TAGGGTCTGTTGAGGTTCAAGGTTGCGGCGTCGGTTTGATAAAAATTGTTTTCAGATCTTTCATGAGGAGGCAGGACATGCCATTGCATATTCAACGACAAATGAGAGAACTGAGAACAATTTTTATCAAATCCTTAAGGAGACGTTCCCTTTTTCCACTGAGCATCACCAAAAAATGCTTGAAGTGGGCCACACTACGGCGCATTTTTTGGCTTGTCAGTGGAAAAAGGGAACGTGCCGACGCTGCAACCTTGAACCTCAATAGACCCTAGAGCATTTCTGTTTTAGATGAATTCAATGAAATGCTCTAATTTTTTTTAAGCGTTTCATTTAAGTGGTGCTTTAGGTTTCCCAACAGTCAAACCGCACTGTTTCCCAAAACCGGTGTCCACTTTTGGACGGAATGCTTCAGCGTCATACAGTGTTAACCGCTTTGGTTCAAAATTGACAGACTTAAAAATAATTTAAGGGGGTGCTCATGGTTGAGGATGAAGAACCAATCATCATTTATGCCACTTTTGGAGATATGGAGAATGCCAGGTTGGTTGCTCGGCGCATTATTGAGGAGCGTTTGGGGGCTTGTGTCAATATTATTCCGGGCGTGACCAGTTTGTATGAGTGGGAAGGTAAGATCGAAGAGCAACCAGAAATGGTTATGGTGATTAAAAGTCTTAAAGGCCATGAAACGTCGGTTATTGGGGTGATTGAGGCGCTTCATTCTTATGATGAGCCGGCCATTATATCCTTGCCTGTTATGGGTGGTGCTGTTTCTTATTTGGATTGGGCGGCCAAGCAAGTAGGGTAAGTATTGAGATTAGCGGTATATAAAATCTATAAGATATAGTTTGATTGAGAACTTGCTTGGGTGAGGCGCAAATTTATGTTTTGTTCTTTCATCATCAATAAAAATGATAGGTTGCCCGTAAAAACCTTATATAGCGAATCAAATTATGGAATGATTCGCCGACATGTGAGCAACACCTGGCAATAAAGCGGCTCTTTACCCCCAAGAAATTCTTTATATTTTGATTCGTTCACATATATTCAACAGAATGTACACAGATTGTGCATATCAAGATGCCTGATTTTTCAGTAATTAACGGCCAGTTAATGATCAAGTAGCACAATAATTCTCAGCATTATGTTACCGAAAAATATTGGTAATCATGAATTTATTTTTAAGGCGGCATTTTTTTGCGGGTAGAGCTAAAGGATGCCTGGGGGAAAATTAAATATGGGTGTCAGTTTTTTAACGTTGACAAGCCAATATGGCTTTTCTCAATACCTTAAAATAGGCTTGTGTGTTGCAAGCTTTTTCCTTTTTATGGCTGGCAATAGTGCTTCTTTAAGTGCTGAGAACTTGAACGATGCTTTGGGTGCTGCTTATAGGCATAATCCTCAACTCACGGCGGAACAAGCCAGGTTAAGGGCTACAGATGAAGGGCTTGCTCAGGCTCAATCGGGCTATCGTCCTAATGTTACCCTTAATGGTGAACTTGGATCACTCGATCGCGAAACACGGCCAGGTTCTTTAACCGATGGGCGCACATCACCTTATGGTTATTCTGTTACGTTAAATCAGCCGTTGTTTCGAGGGTTTCGTACCGCCAACGGCATTCGCCAAGCAAAAGCTGAAATTCTTGTGGGGCGGGCTTCATTGCGTAATGTTGAACAAACGGTGCTGCAAGATGCTGTCACGGCTTATATGAATGTTGTGCGTGAGTTGTCTGTGTTGCGCTTGCAAGAGAATAATTTGCGGGTTTTGACCAAACAGCTGACTGCCACAAAGGATCGTTTTTCTGTTGGTGAAGTTACCAAGACCGATGTTGCTCAGGCTCAGGCGCGGCGCAGTGAAGCGCTTTCTGCTCTTAATTTGGCGCGGGCCAACTATAATACTGCCCAGGCTGAATTTCGTAGGATTATTGGGCATGCTCCTGTTTCTTTATTGCGCCCAGGTACGATTGTGAAATATTTGCCAAAGTCACAAGCCCAAGCGATTGATATTGCCCTGTCAGAACACCCCTTAATTGAGCAGGCGATTTATGCTGAAAGGTCCGCGCGGCATAATGTTGATGTTATTGCCGGGGAGCGCTTGCCTGAGGTGAATTTGGAGGCGCAATATTCGCAAAACTTTGATAGTTCGCCGCTCAGTGATGAGATTGAAACTGGCTCCGTTGTGGCTCGGGCAACTGTGCCTTTATACCAAAGTGGGGCGGTTTATTCTCGTATTCGTCAGGCCAAACAAATTGTGTTGCAGCGCCGGGCAGAATTGAACACATCTCGTTTGCAGATACGTGCCTCGGTTGTTTCTGCTTGGGGCCAGTTATTGGCAGTGCGGGCGCAAATAGAAGCGAACAATGTTGCTGTAAGAGCGAACCGGACGGCTCTTTTGGGGGTGAAGGAAGAAGAAAAGGTTGGGCAAAGAACCATTCTGGATGTGCTGGATGCTGAACAAGAGCTGTTGAATAGCCAGGTTAACCTGGCCACATCACGACGTGATTTGGTTGTGGCTGAATATAATTTATTATCTGCTTTGGGGCGGTTGAGCGTGTCTAATTTGCCTGTCTCTACAGCTGTTTATGAGCCAGACATAAATTATCAAGAGGTTGATCGGCGCTGGCGCGGGGCTGACATTAATCATCCTGATTTGGATGAGCGCAGCCTATTGCATTGGGATACCATTACCATTCACCGTGATGATCACTATAAATAATTCTTAAATCGACAAATAACTCTTTTTCGCACCTTATTGGGTGTTGTTTTTGCGGTTTGATTTTATGCGAATGATGACGTAGAGCACGAGTATTCCCATTATCATTAAATAGATATAACTCATGATTGAATTGAGCATGTTTGTGGTAATAAAGTCTATGAGGGCATAGATGAGGGGGATGACCAATAACATTAATGGGAGCTTTGCCAGGCAGTAGGCAACGCCTAATGTGGCTAAAATTGTTGGGGCCGGGAACAGGGCGAATAGTTGAGCGCCTTGTAAGGGTTGGCCATCAAGTAATGTTATAAATGGGAAAGCGCAGACGGCTAAAAGAATTACAAGGTTTCCAAATAAAAACCATTTGTTCCAGGGTTCCTTTGGGCCCCCATTTAGGGGGTGAAATTTTTCTGGTTGGGATATGCACCAGATCAAAATCAAAAACCCTTGCACAATAAACATCCAGCCATAGGCTATTGCTAGCCAATTAATCTCTTGAAAATGTGATAGGTGAAAAAGTGTGCCGCTGATTGTCCAGGCTAGGGCTAGAAGGGTACCGATTAAATAGGACGCATAGCGGGGTTGTTTGTAGCAAACCCATAGTAAACTTAGCCCGGCGAAAAGGGCTAAAATTTGGGCGGGCCAGAGTTTGGCATTGTATAAAATCAGTGAGCGAAAATAGACTTTGGAAGAAAATAACAGCAAGTCTTGCAAACTATAATCTAGGTAGGTTTCCATAAAGTGTTATGTTTCTCATAAGCTGTTGCAATATGTAATCATGCGGGCTCTCATGTTTTCATCGGGCAAGGGGCCAAGGGCTGCGGCCATGTTTTCTTGCATATGGGAAACTTGTGAGGTTGCTGGAATGGCGCAGGTGACCGCTGGATGAGAAATTATAAATTTTAGCAAAAATTGTGGCCAGGTTTTACAGCCGATCTGGCTTGCCCATTCAGGTAAGGGGTGAGCGGCAAATCGGTCAATCAAAGAGCCTCTTTGAAAGGGACGGTTGATGATGACGGCTAGGCCTTTGTCTTGGGCTATGGGCAAAAGTTGGTTTTCAGCTTCGCGGTCGTCAATATTATATGTGAATTGAACGAAGTCGATGTCTTGCGTTTTCATGATTTGGGCGAATTCACCATGACGGCGCCCGTGTGAGGTGGTGATACCTATGTAGCGCACCAGGCCCTTTTCTTTCATGTCTTTGAGTGTTGCTAAATGAGTTTTCCAGTCAACCAGATTGTGAATTTGCAGTAGGTCGAAGCGTTTTATGCCCCAAAGTTTCATTGAGTTTTCCATCTGCGAAATGCCGCGGCTTTTTAAAGGTGTCCAAACTTTGGTGGCGGAAAACAGCCCCTTTGGAAAGGCAAGTTGTTCTAAGCAATGGCCGATTACTTCTTCTGAGGAGCCGTACATTGGGGAACTGTCTACCAGGCCGCCGCCGGCATCAAAAAAGGCTTTTAGAACTTTTGTGCGATCGAGGCGCAGTTGCGTGTCAGGGCCGACATTAAAGGTGATCCAGGAGCCCATACCAAGGCTGGGGATTTGCTCCCCTGTTTTTGGAATTGTCTTTTTGATTAAGGAAGAAGGGGTCAAACTCCAAGCTGGGGTGGCAAAACTGATCGCGCTGCAACTCGCTAACAATGTTTTTACAAAATCGCGGCGATTTACAAACAGGGAATGAGACATTTTTTCCTCCTGGAAAACAATTTGTCTGCATATTACCTTAAGCTGCTTGAGGACCCCAAATTTATTTTTTTAATCGTTTGCGGTCTTGTGTAAGCGTTTTAATCCAGCTTCTAAATCTGCTTTTAAATCACTGACTTGTTCATGGCCGATATGAAACCGCAGCGCTGGGCCCTGATAGGGCCAGGTGGTTGCTGTGCGGTAAGGGCTAGGGTCAAAGGGGAGCACTAAACTTTCAAACCCACCCCATGACCAGCCCATGGCGAAAAGTTTTAAGCCATCAACCATTCTGGCGAGCGCTTGTTTTGAAAAAGGCTTTAAAACAACGCTAAATAGACCCGTGCTGCCAATAAAGTCTCTTTGAAACAGGTCGTGATCGGGGTGAGAGGCCAGGGCTGGGTGTAAAACGGCTTCGACCTCATCGCAAGTCTGTAGCCATTTTGCCAGCTCTAGTGCGCTTTGCTGGTGTTGTTTTAATCGTATGCTTAGCGTGCGCAGGCCTCTTAATGCCAATTGCGTGTCCTCTGGCCCGGCGCAAATGCCAAGAGCATAAGCGGTTTGGCGCACGCATTTGGCGGCGCTTCCTTTGGCGCTGATGGTGCCGATCATCGCATCTGCATGGCCAATGAAATATTTGGTGCCTGAATGCAAACTAACATCCACGCCCAGATCAAGTGGCTTGAAATTTAGCGGCGTGGCGTAAGTGTTATCAATAATCGTGGTGATGTTGTTTTGCTTGGCCACCGCTTGGATTGCAGGCACATCTTGGACTTCCATGGTTTGAGAGCCGGGGCTTTCCATGAATATGACTTTGGTGTTGGGTTTAATGAGCTTTTCAATCTCAGCGCCGATGCGCGGTTTGTAATAGCTTGTCTCAATGCCTAACCCTTTGAGGGGGCCATCGCAAAAGGTGCGGGTGGGTTGATAGGCGCTATCAGTGACCAGGACATGATCGCCGGTTTTTAACAAGGCTAATAGGGCCGTGGTGATGGCGCTTAAGCCAGATGGGGTTAGAATTGTTTCATCAGCGCCTTCTAATTCATTTAAGGCGTTCTCTAAAGCTTCATAAGTCGGGCTGGCTTTGCGGCCATACCAATAGCCAAAGCCCCCTTCAGATAAAGAGGCAAGGGTAGGAAACAAAATGGTGGAGCCGCGATAAAGGGGGGGATTTACGAAACCTTTTGAGTCTTTCGTATTGCGCCCTACATGCACCAGGCGGGTTTCAGTTGCCTGTTTTTTTGATGTCTCATCCATAATTGTGTCCTAAAAATAATCTCAGAGTTGCTAAAGACAATAGCGCTGTTTCTGTTTGCAAGCTATTGTTTGTTCACAGCAAAGCTATGAGGTTTTCTTAGCCGAGAGCTAGAGCGTTCCGCCTAAAAGTGGGTACCGGTTTTAGGAATAAAGGAACGCTTCGGTAAAAAAGAGCGTTCCGCCTAAAAGTGGGTACCGGTTTTAGGAATAGCGCGGTTGCTGGTGGGCATCCAAAGCGCCACTAAAAGAATCTGCGGTTGCTGGTGGGCAATCTAAAGCGCCATGAAAAAAGAAACGCTAAAACAAGTAACTAGAGCATTCTTTACCTTTGTGTCTATGCTTTTCACCCTCACAGGCTCATAAAAAACGCACTCTTAGATTTCTTGCCCATCTTTGCGATTAATAGCAATTACACAAGAGCGTGGTATATGATTTTTTCCCAGTGGAAAATGGCTTCCTCCGCGCTCTCCTGGGTGTTGAATGCCTATAAACATTGTTTTCTTATCTGGTGACCAGCATGAGCCGGTGACTTCACACTCTTTGGGGCCAACCATAAAGCGGGCGATTTCTCCGGTGCTTGGGTTGCCAACCAGCATTTGATTGTTGCCCATGCCAGCAAAGTCGCCCTTATTGGTATATTTTCCATCGGTTTGAATCCAAAGCCGCCCTTTGGTGTCAAAGAAGAGGCCATCGGGTGAATTGAACATATTGTCAGTATTGATGTTTTTTGAGCCAGCGCGTTTGTCTTCATGGGCTTGTGGGTTGCCTGCAAGGGCAAATAGTTTCCATTGAAAGCCAGTTTCTAAATGGTCGTCTTTGTCAGGGGTCCATTTTACGATCTGGCCGTAAATGTTGTTTTTGCGTGGGTTGGGGCCCTTGGCTGGGGTTTCATCGCCGCCTTTGTTGGGTTTTAGCCCACGGTGTTTGTTGTTGGTCAGGGCGCAATAAATTTCAGCTTTGTTAGGGTGAGCAGCGACCCATTCAGGCCGGTCCATGGTTGTGGCACCAACTTTGGAGGCCGCAAGGCGGGTGTGAATGCAAATTTCAGCTTCGCTCATGCTTGTTGTCTCAGGCGTTAACGGCAACCAAGCACCGCGAAAATCATCATAAAATTTGGCAGCATATAGTGTGCCTTTGGTGAGGAGTTTTTCTGTTGAGCCCCCCTTAACATAGGCATCGCGTGAGATAAATTTGTATAAGAATTCACCGCGTTCATCATCGCCCATATAAACGATAACGCGCCCATTTTTGGCGAGCACCACTTCGGCATTTTCATGTTTAAAT
>JANQQH010000483.1 GCA_028285025.1 Hyphomicrobiaceae bacterium
GCGGCCTTCTTGATCCAGAGGGGCAAAAGGGGAGGGCACAGCTTTTAAATTCCCACTTTTCATTTCATTCATCTGAACGCCTAATTTGTTCATCATTCTTGAGACTTCAGCCCATTGCATAATTACCCCAACAGAGCCGGTAATCGTGTTGCCACGTGCCACGATATGATCAGCAGCCACCCCGGACATATAGGCTGCTGAAGTTGCCATGGTGCCGAAAACGGCGACGACAGGGCGTTTTTTAGCAATGGTACGTAATTGAGTGTAGAGTGCTTCGCCCCCAGTTGTGGTCCCGCCGGGGCTGTTAAAACGGACAACCAACGCTTTCACTTGGTCGTTCTTTGCAAGCTCTTTCAACATTGTGGCACGGGCTTGGTCTTCGGTGATGATGCCAGAAATCTCAATTCTGGCAATTTGATCCATAACGCCTAATTGAGCTGCCATTTTATCATTAAAAGAGACAAAAGCCCAAAACACCAAAAGCAAACCGGCAATGGCAAAACCGCGCCATTTGTTTAGGCGCCGTTTTAATTTGCGGCGATCAACGATTAAATCGGCATGGTTTAATTGTGAGGTTTGGGACATTGCGGACACTCACCAACAAATAGATATTTAGTATTTGAAAGCCATTCTAAAGCAAGAATGCCCTTTTGCGCAACAAATAGCTGATTTAAAAGATAAAAAACTTTAAAAAGGCAAAAAAATGGGCTGGTATGAAACCAGCCCATTCTAACAAAGATTTATGTCTTACCGCTTATTCAGCTGGCTTGTCATCGGCCTCAGGGGCTTCTTCGCCCTCTGATTGGCTGCCAAGAGCTGCGCCCAGAATATCTCCAAGAGAGGCTCCAGAATCGGTTGAGCCATACTGCTTGACGGCTTCTTTTTCTTCAGCAATCTCTAGAGATTTAATGGAAAGGCTCATTTTGCGAGCTTGTTTATCAAGCTGCAATACGGCGGCGTCAATTTTGTCACCAACCTGGAACCGCTCTGGGCGTTGTTCTGAACGATCACGTGACAGGTCAGAGCGCTTAATAAAGGCGGTAAATTCGCTATCTGCAATTTGCACTTCAATGCCGCCATCGTTGACCTCGGTGACCTCACATGTTACACGCTGGCCGCGCTTAAAGCCGGCAACGCTATCAAACGGATCATCAGAAAGCTGCTTGATGCCAAGGCTGATACGTTCTTTTTCAGGGTCAATTTCAAGCACAACGGCTTTGACAACATCACCTTTTTTATAATCTTGTACCGCTTCGTCTCCTGATCGGTTCCAGTCCAGATCAGAAAGGTGGACCATGCCATCTACATCACCATCAAGGCCGATAAACAGGCCAAATTCAGTGATGTTGCGGATAGCGCCTTCAACTTCAGTGCCGTTGGGGTATTTCTCAGCAAAGCTATCCCAAGGGTTGTCTTGAACCTGTTTCAGGCCAAGTGAAATGCGCCGTTTTGCTGGATCAACTTCCAGAACTTTGACTTCAACTTCTTGGCTAGAAGAAACGATTTTACCAGGGTGGATATTTTTCTTCGTCCAGCTCATTTCTGATACGTGGATCAAACCTTCAACGCCGGGCTCTAGTTCAACAAAGGCACCATAATCTGCAATGTTGGTCACTGTGCCTTTCACAATAGCCTCTAGAGGGTATTTGTCATTCACTAGGCTCCAAGGGTCGCTTTCAAGCTGTTTCATGCCCAAAGAGATGCGCTGGGTTTCAGGATTAATACGCACAATCTGCACTTTAATGGTGTCACCCACATTGACGATTTCACTGGGGTGGTTCACCCGGCTCCAGGCCATGTCGGTGACGTGAAGCAAGCCATCAATGCCGCCAAGGTCAATAAAGGCACCATAATCGGTGATGTTCTTAACAATGCCTTCAGTGGTTTGCCCTTCAGCCAATTGTGAAACAATCTCCGAGCGTTGTTCTGCGCGCGATTCTTCCAATACAGAGCGGCGAGAGACAACGATGTTGCCGCGTCTTTTATCCATTTTTAAAATTTGGAATGGTTGCTTCACATTCATTAGTGGCCCAATGTCACGCACTGGGCGAATGTCCACTTGGCTGCCTGGCAAAAATGCAATGGCGCCATCAAGATCAACGGTAAAGCCGCCCTTAACTTTGTTAAAGATAACGCCGTCAACTTTTTCGCCATCTTCAAATAATTTTTCTAAACGTACCCAGCTTTCTTCCCGGCGCGCTTTTTCACGTGATAACACGGCGTCACCGAGCGCATTTTCCACGCGCTCAAGGTAAACTTCTACATCATCGCCAATTTCTAAATTGGCAGGCTGGCCCGCCATGGCAAATTCTTTTAAGGGGATCCGGCCTTCGGTTTTCAGGCCTACATCAATTACGGCTAGATCTTTTTCAAAGCCAATAACTGTACCTTTAACTACGCTGCCCTCTTCCATGGAGGAGGTGACAAAGGATTCTTCAAGGAGTTGTGCGAAATCGTCTGTGGATGGATTTTGCGTACTTTCAACTGCGGGAGTTGTGCTCATTAATTTAGGTTTCTCTTAAGGGTTCATATCTGGCAGTTATATAACGCTTCTTTAAAAATTTAAAAAAACGATTTTTTGTAACCGGCCAGGTTAAAGTTAAAATTAATCCGCCATGATCAATGGATCAAACAACATATCTTTCAAAGAAAGGCATGAGAGTAAAAAAATTAAAGCTTGGCAAAGAGCTGTTCGTCTTTAAATGAAAGAAAAAACAGCGCTAGCAAAAGAAAAAACACGCAAAATCTTCAAAAAGGGAAGAAAATGCTCATTTTTTCGCATCAATTGCCTGTTTAACCAATAAAATGGCGGCGCTCATGGCTGTTTCTATATCTAAATTTGTCGTATCTAGCAAGTG
>JANQQH010000175.1 GCA_028285025.1 Hyphomicrobiaceae bacterium
GTGCGGTGTGATGTAGCTGACCTCTAATTGGGTTGCTATCTCATCTGCGTTTGCGGCTAATAAATCTTCTACCGTTTTCACGCCCACCACATAAAGCCGTTTGGCTGTTTTCACGCCAATAGAGGGGGCATCTTCGACATCATCTTGAACCTTTAGAAAATAGGTTGGCCCCTGATCCGTGCGTTTTTCACGAATGTCGCCTGCATCACCGCCTTCGGCTTCACCTTCATGGCGGTCTCGTTGGCGCTTGTCTGTTCCCTCGTCTTGCCCTTGGGCGAGGAACTCGTCATCAACCTCACTGCCAGGGGCTTCAACTGAGGGGCTGGCTTCCTCCTCTTGGTCCTCGTCATCGATGATGCCAAGCACTTCTTTGCGGTGGAGTTTTTTGATCATTTGATCATCTTCAGGCAAGTGGTCTTCAACCTTGCCAGTTGATTGGAACTCATCATACATCGCCTGGACAAGTGCTTTATCAGCGCTATCGTCCATTTTGCGTGTTACCCATTTAATCGGGATTTTCAAACTGGCAACAAATGTCTGGGCAGTTAAGTTGATCTCAGGCGGTGTTTTGCTGGACGCTTTAATGGCCTCATCAAGCACCACCGCAAACCCGCGCGCGGCATATTGAATAAGTTCGGCCAAGACCACATGGCCTAACTCATTATAACCTTCTTTTGGTTCAACCACGCCGCGGTCAAAATTATAATGAGCGATGAGATGAGAATAATAACGATGGGAAACTTGCGCCCCTTCACGCACCATGTCAGCGGCAAAATCCACGGTTTCTTCCGGCGGCATGACCATCAATAATTTATAGTCCTGATCGGCTCGTTTTTTTAAATCGTTATAGCCTTTGTTGATGGTCCACTCCACAGCCCGGTGGATGGCGCTTTCCGCCTCTGACTGGGCGGTATGAAACGGCATAATCGGGTCTGTGTAATAGTGAGACAGAACGCCGGCGGCATAAATGGCATCTTCCCATTGTTCTTTTACCAAGTTAGAGACCAGTTCATCATACCATTCCCGGCATTTGTCTGGCGCGCCGCCCCAAAAATTATCACCCACATGAAGCACATGGTTTTTAAAGTCTTTAAACACTTTATCGGGTGCTTTTGAACCTTCCAAATAACGCTCAGAATGTTTGAGAAACAATTTGACCCATTTGTTTTTGTCTTCAACAGACAGGTTAGAGAGCGCATCTAACGCCAATTTATGATGGGTGCCATTGGCGTGAGCGGCATACACAATCTTGAACAGCAAAGACATCAAGCTTCCCCTTGGCAAAAGAATCGAAAGATCTTGCAAACTTAAGCGCAAACTAAGTCACAGACAAGCGGCCCCTTAAGCCCATAAACAAGATATATTTTCGTTTCAATGACATTTTGATAGTGTATTGAAAAACCAACCCAATCTATGATGAGAAAGTTCCCAAATGCCCGCCCTTTACCTTGCCTTGGCCATTTCTTTTGAAGTTATAGGCACAATCGCCCTTAAATGGAGCGCTAACACCAATATTGCCTGGTATGGCGCCCTCACGGTTATTGCTTATTGTTTGTCCTTTTTTTGCCTCTGGCTCGCCT